>CAYMHC010000079.1:0-4457 GCA_964390155.1 uncultured Nitrosopumilales archaeon | reverse complement strand
GTTGTAAGTTTAAGGCTCTACCCATATCGAAGAGCTCCTCTAAATTCATCGCTCTTACCACTCCGCTCTGCTTGAAGACTGCACCATAAATTTGATCCACGCCACTCAATGCAGCGGTATGGGAAGCAGCAGCCCTCGCTCCAGCTCCTGTCTTGCCTGCCTTCAAAGCAACTATAGGCTTGAGCTTTGTGACTTCTTTTGAAGCTTGGAAGAACTCTCTCCCCTTTCCTATCCCTTCCACGTACAATAGGTATACTTTCGTCTTCTTATCCTCGGCAAAGTAGAGCAAAAGTTCATGTTCAGACACATCGCATCTATTCCCAAGGCTTATGAAGCATCTTACTCCCATACCATGACCGGCCATATAATCCAATGCTGCAGCTCCAAAAGCACCGCTTTGGCTTATCAATACAACAGAGCCTGGAAAGGGTCTTGGAGTCGCTACAACTTCCCTTCCACTTGATAGTGTTTTCACTTCAGGCAAAAAGAGAGTATCCATGCCTGAATAAGAATCATACACGCCCAAGCAATTTGGACCTATTATTCTTATCCCCGATTTTAAGCCTATCCTCTTAACTTCTTCCTCAAGCTTTACGTTTCCTACTTCGCTGAACCCAGAGGATATTATTATTGCTGCCTTTACACCTATCTCCGAGGCCTCTTCGATCACGCTAGGAACTATTTGTGCAGGAATTGCTATTATGATTGTTTCTACGCTTTTCTCAATGCTCTTCAAAGATGGGTAGCACCTCACACCCAGAACTTCAGAGTGCTTTGGGTTCACAGGATAGATTTCTGCGTCGAATACCCATTTCTCTTTATTCATAAGAAGGTTATGCAAAACAACATAGCCAACTTTTGTCATAGTCGGAGAAGCACCCACTACGGCTACAGATGACGGTTCAAAGAAAGACTTCATATGACTTAAATTCATTAAACCAGCTCCTCTTTTAAATTTGGGAGGTCTATCTCTTATAAATTTGAATTTCTTTTGATAAGCTTCAACTATTAATTCATCTAGGGCCTTTTTGACCAGCGCAATGAACTTCCCCTTTTATTCTCCTTATAAAAGAACCACAAGTAAAGCATTCTAAGAAGGACAGTTCTTCACTTATCACAGGGCACTGGATCGATTCGTGCTTCATTCTACTCATCATCTTACCACTCACAACTCCCTTAAGGCCCGCTGTAATCTCCTTTGGTACATTGATTGCCTTCTCCCTTTCCAATACTCTAACGAAATATTTTGGTTGATTTGCCATTGAACTATCAAATCCAAGGATAATTCTTTCAAGATATAAAGCAAATTGTTAATTTAATCTCTGCTTGGATTTATACCCTTTTGACCATCTCCCATTTTAGCTCCAAGCTCATAACACTTTCCTTTATCCATTTATGATACTCCCTGTATAATAAGTAGTAATTAGCGACAGTAGCAATACTTAATTCAAAAAGACAAGGAGAAAAGTGAATTGAGTTCTTGTAAGATGCATATAAGATAACCGTTTTAAGAAGTTAGAAAGGGGTAAATATGACGTGATTCAAAATGAGAGAATAAGAGTCCTCAACAAGAAAGAGATTAGAAATGGAAGATATGTTATATACTGGATGCAAGCATTTCATAGAACCGAATGGGTTTGCCAGTATGGCATGGTGCTTTGGTAAACATGATCGTTCTTGGAAAGAAAGGCCAATTCTTGGTAAGATAAGGTGTATCAGTGCAAAAGGTCTGGAAAGAAAGTTTTACGCAAATGAATATGTGAAAAGATTGAGACTTGAATAGATGCAAGCTCCTTTTCTGTATCTTCCGAAACATGCTTTATAGTTGTATTTCGATTTCTTTTCCTTTCTTAAGGAAGTCTTTTCCAAGTCTTAACAGCGCTGTTTCAAGTCTGATCAAATCTAAGCTCCTCTCTTTAGCAAAGGTCTTCAGATCATCTATTTCAAGTCTACTCATAGCCATCTTTACAATAGGTGTAGGCTCCGGATCAGCCTTAGGCCATATCTTCCTCATCTCCCTAAGAAAGATCGAGATTGTAGTATCGCCAATACCCTTACCAAGGGCCTTTAACCTCTTTTCAAGCTCGCTTCCATCTTTCGATACATTGTAGAGGTTCCATAGATCCGATTCGTAATCTCTTCTTATTGCCCCAAATACTTCAAGAAGTTTCGTAGCAGTACTGAAGTCATATCTAACGTAGCCCCCTTCATCCAAGATCCTGACTAATTCATCCCAGCCAGCTTCAACTATCTTATTTGCACTCAATACACCATAATCTTCAAACGATTTGAACGTGGATGTAGCCGAGCTTTCACGTATAGGCTTGCTGTAGAGGATGGAGGCGAGAAACCATTTTACTAACTCTTCATTCTTACCAGATGATAGATCTATACCAAGGAATTTAGAGAAGGGCATGCCGTACCTCTCAACAAATTCCTCTATTTTCAAACCAGTATATAATCAAAAGAGCCAAATTATAGGTATTTCCTTCATAGTTGTTATAAGGAAAGGCATGATCAGAATAAAGAGGAGACGAAGTTCATCAAAGTTCATAAAGCTGAAACCAAATTTTGCATTTGGCAAAGTGAAAATCTATGATAGAAGAATCCTATTTTAAACCTATAGGTTACATAAGAACTTATGCTGATGAAGAACAGATAAGAAAGGATAGGAAGAGTGTTTTATCGGACATAATAATCTTGGAGGAATTGACAGAAGCTTTGGACGGGATAGAAGATTTCTCACATCTATTCATCATATTTCATATCCATAAAGCCTCTACCGATCAATTGAACCTTAAAGTCCATCCAAAAGGAAGGTTAGATTTACCTTTAGTAGGTCTTTTTGCTACTAGATCGCCTTATAGACCAAACCCAGTGGGCTTGACATTGGTTGAATTGATAAAAAGAAAGGATAACGTAATAAAGGTGAGAGGTTTAGACGCAATAGATGGTACTCCTGTTATAGATATTAAGCCCTACGATCCTCTCGATTCAGCCAAGGAAACTCGTGTACCAGATTGGTGGATCAGACCAACTTGAGAGCACTTCATATGAGCCTGAAGTCTTCCTTTACAATTGTCAGAACGATATGCGTATTCGTCCTCTCTATGAAAGGCATCGCTAGAATAGCCTTAGTGAATTTACTCAAATCTTCTCTGTTGTGGAATTTAGCTATCACGATAGCATCGGTCAAGCCCGTCACATCGTATACTGCACATATGTTTGGCAACTTTGCCACTTCTCTCTCCATATCAAGAAGTTTTCCTTTAGACACCGTTATCTCTGTTACAACTGTCAATTCATAGCCCAGCTTCCCATGATCGAGTATTGCTGAGTATCCCTTTATCAGCCCTTCCTTCTCCATCTTTCTGGTTCTAGATAGTACTGTGCCTACAGCGACGCCAATCTTACCGGCTACTTCTCTGAAAGATAATCTCGAGTTGTTAAGATATTCAGACAAAATCTTCTTGTCTATCTTATCTATAGGCAAAGCAAATTATCCCTGATCACCCTATGAATGCTCACATATATAATTTGCACAAATATACAACTCTCAAGGCTTTTGGAATTTATGATGACAAAGTATCCCACATAATTCAGAGTTCTTGTCTTGATAGTTGGAAAGGGATTATAATGACCAATGGTTTCAATCATTCATGAGTGCTGCGCACACGGCTGAACATATATTCATGGGTAGCTTGAAAAGGTTAATGCCGGACATCGAATTAAAGAAGGTCGAGACGGAAGGAGAGAAAGGAATTGCATTGATATCATCTGAGCGTCTAGATTGGCAGACAATATTTGAAGCAGAGAAGATGACGAATAGAGTAATAGATGAAGCTAGAGCAATAAAGGAACACTTTTTCGATTCTTTAGAAGATGCAAGAAATGTTTTTCCATCTTTAAGGGCCTATGATGAAAGAATACTGGGGAAAGTTAGGGTGATAGAAATCGATGGTTATGATTACTCGGCTTGTAAAGTGGAGCATGCTACTAATACGAGAGATTGCTCTTTCTTCGTGGTCACAAAGTTTTCAAAGGCTGAGAAGGATCAGTTTGAGATAGAGTTCTATGTTGGTGAAAAAGCAAAAGTGAAGGCTCTTGAAATTGCGGAGATATGCATGGAAGTAAATGAGATTGTTGGCTCAACTTTGGATACCCTCAAAAGCACTGTTCAAAACCTTAGGGATGAATTCCTTGATCTAAGGAGGAGGCTGGCCCATTTAAGTGAAAGAGAGGCAGAAGAAGTAAAATTTTTTGAGAAAAATAGCATCAAAGTTTTCATGAAGATTTTTGAAGGACTGAACAGCAGAAAACTGATGGAGAGAGTTGGAGAATTGATGAAGAATGAAAAGAGTGTTGTTATCTTTGCTAATACAAATGACAATGCATTCTTGATACTAGGTAGAAGTGCAGACCTAAGTCTAGATTGTAATTCCGTTTTAAAAGAAGTT
>CAYMHC010000078.1:0-4563 GCA_964390155.1 uncultured Nitrosopumilales archaeon | reverse complement strand
GCTGCTCAATTGCTAATAAACAGGGGTCAAGAGGTCAAAGCTGGAGAGATAATATCCTTTGTAAAGACGACCACTCCCCCGGGCGTGAAGCCACTAAGCCTAGCAAAAATAGAAGAGATAGACGTAGAGAAATATCTTGACTATCTCAGAGGAACCTTTGAGCAATTACTGGATGCTCTAGGGTATGACTTTGATGAAATATTAGGAGCCATGAAGCTTGAAGACTTCTTCTGGACTTGAACCAATCTGAATACAATTCAAAAAAATAGAAAGTTCAAGAGAACATCTAGAGAGTTGCTCGATAATTCCTTCTGACATAGTATCTTTCATCTCTAGTGCTTGTTCACGAACTGCGTCATAAGTAGCTACGTCTGCCTGATAGTCTCCATGAAGCCTCGCAACTACGTTCTTTTTAGATTGAAGATGTCCGTGAGGCGCATCCCTAAATTCTTGTCCAAACCAATTTGGATGTGCCCTACTCGAGAAAGCCAAAATCTCGTCTGCGTTGTCGAACCATCCTAAAAGGGTCAATAATGGTTATAAGTCGTCGTTGATGAAAGGAATGCGATATGGAGAATTCAATCGATATGAAAGAAGAGCCAGTTAAACCAATGGAGTTATGGAAGGGCATGACAGTAAATGAATTGGTTCTTCAGATGGAGGGTTCTGGTTCTTTCTCTGCTGGAACTCTTGCAAAGGCTGTTGACATATACGAGCATATGATAAGAGATAAGTCCTACATCTTCCTCACTTTGTCTGGTGCTTTAGTCCCGGCTGGATTGAAAAAAGTCATAATAACATTGATAGAAAAGGGCTGGGTAAACGCTATTGTAAGCACTGGTGCAAATCTAGTTCATGATGTTCTAGAGGCTTTTGGTGGCAAGCATCTCAAGGGCTCTCCTCATATGGATGATAAGAACCTCTATAAGACAGGGATAGATAGGATATACGATGTATTCGTCTTTGAGAAGGATTTTGAAGAAAGATTTGATGAACCTATTCTTAAAATATATGAAGATATAGCCGAAGCTAAAAAAGGCGAGATTATCTCCATTAACGATTTTTTAATGGAGATTGCCAAGCGCTTGCCAAATGAAGATTCTATCTTAAGGTCTGCCTATCAAAACAATGTGAAAGTATTCGCCCCGGCCATTCAAGATTCTGTATACGGTCTTCAGGCTGCAATCCACAACAAAAAAAGAAAAGAACCTTTGCGTGTCGATGCTTTTATGGACCTTCAAGAGATCTGGTCTGTAAGGAAAATGCACGATAATGTAGGGGCGGTAGTCCTTGGAGGAGGAGTACCTAAGAACTATGTATTTCAATCATTTTACTTTGAAGATAAGAAGCTGAATTACGTCATACAGATAACTCTTGATAGGCCAGAGACAGGAGGGCTCTCCGGAGCAACCCTAGATGAAGCCATATCTTGGGGAAAGATAGAAGAAGAGGCAAGAAAGGTTGTAGTAGTAAGCGAGGTTACGCTAGCGTTTCCTATAATAGTGGCCTCACTATTGGAGAGATTAGGCTAAATGAGCTATAAGGATCTTTTCCTCACATCAGAGCCTTTAATAACCCTGACAAAAGAAGGTACAAAGCCTATTGCAAATATATTTGGCGTTCCTTTCGATTCAACTGTAACTTTTAGACCCGGTGCAAGATTTGGTCCTAATGCTATACGCCAAGCCTATATGAACATTGAAATTTACTCATCTTTTCTAGATGTTGATCTAGAGTCTTTGAGTATATTAGACCTTGGAAACTTGAGACCCACTAATAATGTAGAAGACATGGTCTATTCAGTAGGAAAGGTTGTAACTGAAATAGTTCAAGAAGGGGGAGTATTTGGCGTTCTTGGTGGGGAGCACACATTGACCTTTGGCACATATCTTCCGGTTCTTGAAGATACTGCTCTCATAATATTTGATGCGCATCTAGACTTAAGAGATGAGTTTGCTGGATTAAAGTTGAGCCATGCAACTTTTCTCAGGCGCTTAACAGACAGAATAGGAGGCGAATCTACAATTCACATAGGGTCCAGGGCTGCCAGCAGAGAAGAATGGAAATCTGCTGATGACATAGGGCTCTCTTTGATACCCATGCAGACCATACATGATCTTGCTAAATCAGAAAAGCTCTTGTTGGATTTTCTTAAGGACTTCAAGAGTGCTTATGTGAGCATTGATTTGGATGTTCTTGATCCTTCGTTTGCGCCAGGAGTGGGCAATCCTGAGCCTGATGGCCTATCAATACATAAACTCCTAGAGTTTCTCTATTCATTGAGGGGCAAGAAGATCGCAGGGTTTGACGTAGTAGAACTCACACCTCTTTATGATAATGGCACTACAGCAATCTTAGCCGCGAAGCTTATGAATGAGCTTATGGGCCTATCTTACTTATCAAAGCAATAAAGAGTCCTAAACGAACCTTGGCCTTCTTGATAGGAGCATGTTGAAGTATAGAGGACGGTATGGCCAACCCTGAGTCTCATCTTTGATTTTCTTTAGCAAATCGTCTTCACTCATTTCCAAAGTCTCTCTTGAAGACCTCAATCTAACTGATAATTTTCCTCCTTCAACCTCTTTCTTTCCAATTACTACTATGTGAGGTATCCACTCTACTTCAGCGGTGGCTATCCTCTTCGCCACACTTTCACTTCTATCGTCAACATCTGCTCGGATGCTATTTTCATAAAATCTCTTAGCCAATCTTAACGCGAGGTCTAAAGAATCGCTGGCAACGTTGATGAACCTGACTTGAACTGGGCAGATCCACGTTGGCAAAGAAGGAATCTTTAAACTTGAGGCTCTTTCTAATAAATCTGCCATGAACCTTTCCAAAGAGCCAATGACTGCTGTGTGGATTATTACAGGCCTTCTCTCCCTACCTTCTTCATCTACATAAGATATGCTAAATCTTTCAGCATTTCCAATGTCTATTTGAGCGGTAGAGCTCTCGATGATACGCTTCTGCGGGCTGACGAAGTTGAATTCGATGTTAAGGACCCAATAGTACATGCCAGATTCAACGACATGTATTAAGACCTGATTCCCCTCCATCTTCACCAGAGACTTAACATAATCCAACCCATTGGGGTCATCTAGAAAGGCATTGCCCACGTTGTATAGGCTCACGTAATCCCAGCCGAATTTTCTCCCTTCCTCAAAGCATCTCTTATAAATTCTCTCAAACTCAACCTTAGCTTCTTCTAGGTCACGGCACAGTATGTGTATGTCCGGCATGTGAAACTTTCTCAACCTTGCAAGCCCTATTAACTCTCCTCTCTGCTCAAGCCGATAACTATCAGCCAATTCGAACATCTTGAGTGGTAGATCACGGTAAGATATGGTTGAGTCCGAAAGCAAAGAGAATTGCCCAAAACACGCTGCATACCTTAAGGCGAAGGTTCTCTTACCACTCTTCACCTTATACATCCTTTGACCAAAAAGCTTAGCGTGCTCATTCACAGGCTTAAGATCCAGATCATAAAGAATTGGCGTCTTAACAGGGTTCGCTCCCAGTTCTAGAGCTATTTGCAAGGCTCTATCAGCCAATAGATCTAAAATTAAAGCCCCTCTTGGATTAAGTCTTACATGACCGGGCTCAGAAAGTCCTTCATATCCAGCCCACTTGAGCTTTTTCATCAAATCGATATGTGGAGCCGTTTTAGCACTGCTCTTCTTGTAAACTTCAGCGTCTATCAAAGCTTGGAGGTTTTGATTCTTTGTTTTTGCCTCATCTACCGAGTATGATTCTCCATCCACATCCATCAAGTAGTACTTACCTGATTCAAAAGCCGGCATCCTTACCACTACCGAACATCAATAGACCTAGGTATATAGAATTGACTGTAGGCGCTTAAGAGACTCAATTCACAAAACTCAAATGATCATGAATCTAAATTGACATTGTGATTTTACCAGAAAAAGTCTTGCGATAGAGACATATCCAAACTAGAAGAAAGAATTTTACGTCTGAAGGTTCAATTCGCTGAAATGTCTAAACGAGTCGATGGATCAAGTAGTTACACTCGCCAACTCTTTGACTATCCAAATGGGATGAGTAGGTAACAGAAAAAAGCTCTCTCTAGGGAGGAGGCATTGGGGGTGGCTCAGGTACCGTTGGTTTCCATACTAGTCCCAGTATGCCACCCACTAAGCCTAGAATTGGCCCTATGAAGAAGCCGCTTCCAAAGAGCAAACCTATTATTGAGAAGATCAGTACAATGATTGAACCATTTCTAACCTTTTCTATGTCTGTAGAGTTGATCCAAGTAGCTCCTATCAACATTATTATGCCGAATATCAGATGTACTGCTGCGATGATCAAGAACAGTACACCTAGAAAACCTGCGAAAGGCACTAGGGCTCCGAACCCAGCTAAAAATGCGCCACCTACTGCAAATATGACAGCAAATGCTATTCCTCCGATGAGGACAAGTATAGCTCCGATTAGAGACAAGATATGTGCAGCTGTTGGTTTTTCAACCATATAATTGCGCCTTTCGAGATATGGGCTCTGGGCATATAAAACTATTTTTAACTACGCATTAGTCTCTCACTT
>CAYMHC010000077.1:0-4592 GCA_964390155.1 uncultured Nitrosopumilales archaeon | reverse complement strand
TAGCAATGCGCTTTTTTGACTCTTATTCATATTTTCACCCCCATCACAGAATCCCCAGACAGAAATATCTCACTTGCGAATCTTTGTTAAACTACAATGTTCAGGAACTATGTTCTATGACCGTCTCAATTAGCTTTAAGCGTTAGAAAGGCATTGATTCTGGATCAAGATAATTCTGCCATTTCTCATCTACTTAAAATGCAAATCTCTAACCTATGGAAAAGTTCCCATCCTAAGTTCGACTTAGACGCCTACCCAACTTTTCACCCTCGACCTAAGGTCTAAAATTAATAGTCTCTTGTTCTAATAGTATTTGGTTGAAGGATGAACCTTGAAAAAATCGAAGGTTACATAGAGCTTAAAGGACAGAAACCAATCTTACTGATGGCTTTGCATGGTTTCGGTACAGACCGATACAAGTTGTTAGTGAAAAGGCTGAAGAAGCTAGATTTTCAGCATAGGCTGAGAGACCTTTACCGTAGCTCATCTGCAGTGGATCTCTTTTCAGGCGAAATAGCAGTGAAAGTCGGGATGACCAAAGAATGCTGGGTCATGTTTCCAACTCTAAGTAAGGTAGATGCTATAGAGGGCATTAACGCTCCGGATGCCAATCTCAATAAGGAGTATTCAAAGGATAGCCCTTTCTGGAAGAGAGTTGATGAGCTCATAGATTCAGGCATGGTAAAAGCAATAATAGACCTGCACGGGATGAAGAACATCAAAAAATGGCCAGATGTATGTGTAGCCTGTGGAGGCTACACCACTGCATCTGAAGAATTAGTAAGAAAAGTAGTCGATGCTCTTAAGATATATCATCTGAAAGTAGCCGTCGATGAACCCTTTAGGGGCGGGTATCTCATAAGACACTTCGGCAATTCTCATGAGGTTGAAGCATTTTCGATAGAATTGAAAAGAAATCTAAGAGCATTAGGAGCCTCTATTGCCATAAAGCTACTACAAGGGGTTGTAGACAAGGTCTACGAGCATATTTCTAGCACTGGTTCATCGTGATTCGATACTATCTCTATGTCTCTCTTCGTGCCAGAGGTTACATCTCCCATGATAACCACGCATCTCCCAGTATCCATCCACATAACCCTTGATAAACTCGATTTCTACAAGCCACTTGGCGCTCTTCCATCCGTATAAATGGGGCATGAAGTTTCTGGCTGGGAAACCCTGTTCAGCGCTTAAAGGCTTTTCATCGATCCTAGATGAGGATAAAAAGCGCCGGGAGTGGGATTCGAACCCACGAGACCCCGAGGGGTCACGGGCTCTCAAGGCCCGCGCATTATTGTGTACTTTCATAGTCCACTCTGCCATCGGATTGGAGGAGAATTCCCTCAATATCCCGGCAAGCCCGTTCCCGGCAATTTCAAATCTATCTTTCTGCCTTAAAATCCTTTATTATTTGATAAGGCAAAACCTCTTAAGAAGCTAGTAATCCTATTTGGTGAGTAGGATGCAGCCAGATCTATCCTTTGAGATATTGGGCTTCAGGATGCACAATCCTTTGATGCTGGCATCTGGTATCCTAGGCATGTCATTAGAGTCTCTGAGGCGAGTCCACGAAGCAGGTGCTGGAGCGGTCATAACAAAATCCATGGGCACTGAAGCGAGAAGTGGCTACGACAATCCAACTTTAGTTGAAGTTCACGGAGGATATTTGAATGCAGTAGGTCTATCGAACCCAGGGATAAAAGAATTCTATCATGAACTATCAGTATCAAAGATTGAAGATCTACCGTTGATAGTGAGCCTGTTTGGAGCTGAACCCTCGGAATTCAAAGAGATGATTTCCATCCTTGATCGATTGGAGATAAAGGCCTATGAGTTGAATCTATCCTGCCCTCATGTAAGTGGTTTTGGGCTAGAGGTTGGCCAAGATCCTGAAGTGGTTAAAGAAATAATAAGGGCTGCAAAACGGGAAACGAAAAAGCCATTGCTTGTAAAACTCTCCCCTAACGTTACAGACATAGTCAAAATAGCAGGAATCGCAGAGAATTCTGGTGCAGATGCTCTCACCATTATGAACACGGTCAGGGCGATGAGCATAGACTTGGACACTTGCAGACCTATTCTAGCTAACAGAATAGGAGGCTTGTCAGGACCTGCCATAAGACCCGTGGCAGTAAGATGTGTTTATGAAGTCTCAAGAAAAGTCGGAATACCTATCATAGGGTGTGGAGGAATTGTGAGTTGGCAGGACGCTGTGGAATTCTTCTTGGCGGGTGCTGAAGCCGTTCAGATAGGCACGGCCATAGCTTATGAAGGACTGGGAGTGTTCGAGAAGCTGAAAAAAGGGATAAGGAATTATCTGATTATGAAAGAAAAAAGGAGCGTAAAAGAGATAGTTGGTCTTTCCCATGATTTCTAACAAGCCGAGAGTTCTAAGAATTCTGGATGTAATAGATGAATCCTCAACAGTTCGCACTTTGACATTCAAAGATGATCTTTGTTCAAGAGCGAAGCCTGGCCAGTTCATGATGGTATGGGCACCCAGCGTAGATGAGATTCCGATGAGCATTTCTATTATGAGGGATAACATCGCTGGATTTACGGTAAGGAACGTAGGAGAAGCATCGAATGCTCTATTCAACATGGAAGTTGGTAACATGATAGGCATAAGGGGGCCCTACGGGAATAGCTTCACTCCCAAAAACGGCAACATACTGATGATAGGAGCTGGGACGGGTCTAGCCCCGTTGCTACCTCTATCGGATATTCTTGCTAAACGATCGGCCTCGATCGATATGGTAATAGGCGGGAAGACGATAGAAGAATCTGTATTTGTCAGTAGAGCGAAGGAGATTCTATCAAGGACTAAGAGTGAGATGACAATAACGACTGAAGATGGCAGCTATGGTATCAAGGGATTGGCAACAGACCCTGTGCTTCAAATTTTGAAAAAGAAGAAAATTGACATGATCTACACATGTGGCCCAGAGTTGATGATGAAGAAAATCTTTGACATTGCCCAAGAATTTCGTCTGCCCCTTCAGGCAAGCTTGGAGAGGATTATGAAATGTGGTATCGGTATCTGTGGCAGCTGCTGCATAGGCAAGTATCGCGTGTGTAAAGATGGACCAATATTCGATTCTTCGATGTTGAGAGAAGTCAAAGATGAGTTCGGAGCTTTCAAAATGGATCATTCAGGTAGGAGGGTTAGGCTGCAGTAGCGAAAAGGAAATATATGGATTGTTCTTATTGAAAGTTGAGTGAATGAAGGATGCCAACTCACGGTTCTTTGACGAAGGCTGGGAAGGTTAGAAGTGCAACCCCAAAGCTGACTGCAAGACCCAAAACTGCTCCAATACCAAAGATGGGCAATAGAAGAAAGTTCGTAAAGAGATTTGCTCTGAAGAGAAAGCCAGGACAGAACTGGATAAATGTATAATTCTGGTAGCTTGACAAGGGACGAATTTTTGCCAATCTTAGGGCGAACATTGAATTCATGACTTTAGGGCAGTCTGTTTTTTCGAATGATTCATCATGTGTCATTATTCTTCTTAAACCCAGTTCGTGGTTTAGACAGGATTCTGGAATTTCTTTCTCTCATCCCTTGATGAGAGTCTCTGACTATAGACTCTACTGCCTTTAACTTGAGGTTGCAGTTAAGGTCAGCGATCATAAAAGGGAAGTTGAGAAACATGTTGAGCTTACCCTTCAGGATGACAGGACCATAATTCCCTACTGAGAAAAATGCCGCTTCAACGATCATTAGCACTTCAATAGCTCAGCGTAACAGTAGTTTTTGGAAGAAAGATATAAAAAATAGCCAAGGTACCCTTCAGTGAATGGTTTTCTTAAAGAAAATCCACGAGAGTCTGATCTCTTCATCAAAAATTCTTCCTGTTAAGTTAATCATCGCTATTCTTCTGTTTGTAGTATTCTTCTCAATTTTTTTGGCTCAAAACCATTATCTGTTTCACTCTTATGCATGGGATCTTGGCTTGTTCAACCAGGTTTTTTCTTCAACCCTTCATGGAAGACCTTTCTATTATACGTTAGAGCCCTTTTGGTCTCAAAACAATAACTTCCAAGCAACACATTTTTCACCGATAATTGTTATAGTTCTTCCATTCTATGCTCTTTATCCCAATCCGGAGATACTTTTTGTAATACATTCAGCAACCATAGCTCTAGGTGCGATTGCTGCATACAAGCTCTCCTACTTGTTGCTGAAAAACAATAGATTCGCATTTCTTTTCTCTATCCTATATCTTTTTAATCCTCTGGTAGTTGGCCAAGCTTTCTCATCTTTCCATCTTGAAGGCTTCTTTCTGACTCTAATGATGTTCACCGTATACTTTTTTGTCAAAAGGGAATGGTGGAAATACTTTTTTTGCTTGGCCTTGACTTTGATGACCATAGAATATGCGGCAATACCTTTGCTTTTCTTTGGAGTAGCCACCATATTCATGTATGATAGAGCGGAAAGTCCAAAAAGGAGCACCAAGTTTTTGATACCTTTGATAACAATTACTTTGTCCATTATATACTTCGCTCTGGCGCAGTATATTCAAGCCACTTTAGGCCTTATCAAACTCAACATTCACCAAGAGTGGAACATCCTAGGAGCGAATAGTATT
>CAYMHC010000076.1:0-4680 GCA_964390155.1 uncultured Nitrosopumilales archaeon | reverse complement strand
TTGGGCGAAAAAGCTCAATAAGAGATTTGCCCACTCCAAAATCCTTGACAAAAGAATCTCCTATATGTGTATGAGCATTTATCAAACCAGGGATCATGAGCATGCCCTTTGCCCCATACCTTACATATCCCGATGAATTTGAAAAGCGGTCTCCAATTTCCGTAAAATAACCATCATCTATTCTTATAAAGGCCCTATCTATTGAATCGAGGGTCTCTCCTGCTATCGCATCTACCTCTTCTATTATTGCCTTATTGATCATGACAAATCAGAGAGCTCATGGACAGGACCATTTGCTTTTCCTTCTCTAATAAGGTCCAATCCTTTAGTTGCCAGCTCTATGGCTTTACGAGCTGTTCTTGCTGTTCCTATTCCTGCCTTCAAAGTGAGGTTGAAATCCTCTCCTGCCTTTGTGAGGATATTCTGAACCTCCATCTCTGAGACTCCATTGGCAACCACCATGAAGTTATCCCCACCACAAAAGAATGTGATTGCTTTATTATTCAAAAAGAGCTCAGCCAACTTCAAATTCAGTCTGTTGATCATCAAAGCAGTGTCATAGGCTGATAGCCTATCAATGAGCTTGCCAGTTACATTGTTTACATCTATATGGGCTATTTTCACACTTTTCTCATTAGATTCATCAAGTTCACCAAGTACCGCTTTTTTCACATATCTAGAGCTACTGCCACATCTCTGTAAGGTTTTTGTGGCAATTTCCAAAGCGTAATAAGGTTTCTCAGCAAGACCGATGCCCATACTTATGGTGAAAGGGTAATTCTTCGATACTTCGTCTTGAATCTTTAGATGATCTTCTAAGGAGATCCCGTTGCTTATTGCGATCATCTCATCAAAGCGATTGTAGAATAAAGCACCACCCTTCTCTGCAAACAATCTTTGTAAATGGGCATAGAGCTGAGCTTGAAGTATCTGCAACCGATATTCTCTATCGTCACCAAGCTCGACAGTCCAAGGACCGTAATCGTCTATTCTTATTAACGTCACCTGTAATTTGCCACACATGGCTACTCCACCATGGCTGGGTATTGAGTTACTTCGACCTCTCCAAGAATCTTTGCCCTCTTCACCATCTTGACAGCGGATTCGACAGCCCTCTTTGCGTATTCATCTATGCGTTCTATGCCTTGAAGCCTAGTCATACCAGGTCCTGATACGCCAAGAGATACTGGTTTTCTATACTGAACAGATAAGTCGGCTATCTTTCTGGCCACATGCTGAGCTATCATCTCATCGTGCTTTGTATCTCCTTCAACTATAGCCCCAAGAGTCACAACGGCGTCTACATCCTTCTTCTCCAGCAAAGACTGGATCAACAAGGGCATATCAAAGGATCCCGGAGCTTTGCAGATATATGTAACCTGAGCACCTAAAAATGCCGCATGCTCCTTAGCTCTCTCAAGCATGAGGTAGGATATGTCGAAGTTGAATTCAGAAACGACAAAAGCTAGTTGCACCATATTATTTCACCTCCTATAGTCTTATAGGTCCTGCATCTGGCGAACCTTGGCGCTTGCCCATGCCAGCATCCTTCATGAGTTCTTCTGGCTTAAAAAGTAGTTTAAGTAGGTTATGGGCGTGCTTCTCAGCCCTATCCTTCGCCATATTGTACAATTCGCCATCATTATTTGCTTCATCTTCATGAACAAAAACCTCTATCACATGCTTATTGGTCATCATCTGAACAGTAACAAGACATAGAGATGCAACTTGAGCGCTCTGCTTATCCAAAGGATTTGGCCCAGGCATGCCTAGAGCCATTGCGATATCACAACCTTTCTCTTCAAAGAGCTTCTTCACTGCCACAGGCAGATCCTTTATACCAGGAACGGTGTATCTGATAATTTCCATATTACCATGATACTGCTTCAGAACATCTACGGCAAATCTAGCCATATCGACTCTTGCAAAGGTAGTGTCAGCGATTCCTATCCTTACATTCATCGTTCTAGTCACTCTTTGTCTTTGTAGGAATTCACTATATCTCGCCCTTCCACAAAAGGTATGTTACGAGTCTTGGAATAGTTTCTTGCCGATCGGCTTGGCAAGGATTTATGAGTCTTATCATCTAGCATTTCGCAAATAACTGTAACGGGGACCAATCCTGCCGATTGGGCAAGATATACCGATAACTCAGTGTGACCGACCCTATTGGAGATTAAGCCGTCAGATGCGATCAATAGTTGAACATGCCCAGGAGCCCTAAAATTCGAAGCGAATCTATGCCTAACATCATCAGAATTCTTCATTGCAAGATCGCAAAGCTTTGCCATCTCCTTGATGGTAAGAGCCCTATCCATATCTGTAATCCCTGTAAAAGTTTCCCTATGATTGACAGATATCGAGAAAGCTGACTTGCCATAGGATGCTTGGGAATTTGTCAATTCTGATAGATTAGGAAACTTTTCACTCGCTGACTCGAGGACTTCTAGCATATAAGGCAGTCCTAGACTATTAGCTATATCGAACCTCATGGCTACGCATATAAGCCCCCCTGCATCCTTTCTCATTATTCTGATATGATCCGGAGTGATGCTTTGAGCAGCTACAACCATATCTGTCTCGTTCTCTCTTGTGTCAAAATCGTGCATGAGAACAAACCTTCCTTGCTTTAGATTAAAAATGGCATCCCTCAAAATAGAATTATTCTGCATCCTCGATAGCATAGCCAGAATCTTGACGAGCTTTCAAATATTTAAGCATTACCAATAAATTATCTTCTACCACAAAATTTGTAGTTAAATCAATATTCTCGAAGTTTTCTTCTCATCCAAATCTATGGTCCCTTCTATAATGCTAGAAGGAAATCGAAGGAACTAAAGCCACCTATCCCTGCCAGGACCATCAACCCGTATATGATGCTCAAGGAACCCACAACAACATCAATTGCTGACTGAACTCTTCTCACTCGAGATGAGCTTAGATACTTGTTATGGATTCGACCTGGGCTACCAAGTAATATGTTTAGTAGAAACTAAAGGCTGAATTCCATGTCTAAACTTCTTTGGTTGCTATCTAGATGGTAAATAATGAGTTTTGGCTTAAAGACGCTTGGTCTATTGCCTGTTTTCTTTATTCTCGAAGAAACCCATACGGTAAGCTAGGCCGGGTCTTATTCTAGCTAGACCCAGTGTTAATCCCCATACGCCAAATATTGCACCAGTTATTACAGCCCCCAGGGCCATATCGATAATCCAGTTTGGAGAAATGAGGAATAACTCCCCATTCCAAAGATGATCTACTATTCCGAACATTCCGCCTCCATAGAGTAGCAGATTAATCCAGAAGCCTCGGGCACCTTTCTTTGAAAAACCCCACAAAATGGAAAGCACCAAAGCCGTTGCCAAGGGTACGATATAACACACCATTTTTTCTCACCTAAGTATTACTAATTCTTTAGTCAGTAATACTATAAAAGTTTTTCTAATCATGGTTGATAACTAAGTGAAGATGCAGATGGTTCAAAAAGGAGTCTCCAGGATTAGCATTTCATTACCCCCTGATCTCCTAGATGAATTCGACAAGACGATCAAGCAGATGGGTTACGATAGGTCAAAGGCTATTCAAGTTTCCATCAGAAACTTCCTGACTGAGAATAAATGGATGCATGAAGAGAAAGACATGGTTATGGGAGCCCTTACTATGATCTATGACCACGAAGTGAAGGGTTTGGAAGAATCTTTGACAGACGCCGAGCATCTTTATGGCAACATAATAAGTTCATCTATGCATATTCATTTGGATGAAAAGAATTGCCTTGAAATAGTAGCCGTCAAAGGTAAGGTTCAAGCCATTCGTGATCTTACTCAAGATTTGATGAGTAAAAGAGGGGTAAAGCAGATCAGATTAGCATTTGTCACGCCATATGATTAAATTATAAAAAGATGGTATTTGCTTGCATCGATTGGACAGTCAGGAAGATTCTTTTCTCTTTGGAACTTTTGCCGATATATGTGAAAGGATAAAGGCCACGAATAAAAAGTTGGAGAAAGTTGGGATTCTATCTAACTATCTTCAGACTCTTGATAAGGATGCACTACCAATAGTCACTAGGTTCCTTTCAGGAACAATTTTTCAGAAGGGAAGCGAAAAAGAAGTCTACATCGGTTACTCTACATTAATAGATTCAATATTCGAAATCTCAGGCATTGATCAAAGAGTGTTTGAAGCTACATACTTGAAGTATGGCGACCTTGGCTCAACGGCAGAAGAGCTCTTCAATAGAAAAGCCCTTCTCCCCGTCATCAAAAGAGAGCTGAATTTGACTGATGTCTATCAAGAGTTTGAGAAGATGGCATCCACAACGGGGAAAAAAGCCGTACAAGGAAGAAAGAGCCTCCTAAGAGGGTTGCTTCTTGATGCAAGTCCTATTGAAGCAAAGTACCTGATAAAGATACTGACAGGAGAGCTACGCATAGGGCTCACTGAAGGGCTGGTAGAAGAAGCCTTAGCAAAGGCCTTCGATTATGAGATAAAAGACATCAAAAAAGCCCAATTGGTAACAGGTGATGTTGGCTCTACGGCCCTCTTAGCCATTGAAAGAAGGCTCCATGAGGCAAAGCTGAAGCTGATGCAACCTCTAAGTTATATGCTAGCAGAAACGATGTATAGTGCTTTCGAGATAGGACTCGACATCAACTTGGATAGCAAGACCTTCAAGCT
>CAYMHC010000075.1:0-4735 GCA_964390155.1 uncultured Nitrosopumilales archaeon | reverse complement strand
TCTTCGATGGACCTACAACCGCTACCCTTGAGCAAGTATTCGATATGACCCATTTGGGCAGGTCAAAGAGCTTTTCAGCCCTCTTTGCCCTCGGGAGGATGTTTGGGAACTCTTCTACAGTAGGAACAAGCTCTCCGCATTGTATGGGATATCCTATTTCGCTTTTCCTATCCATGATAAGCACTTTGACTCCGAGCTCAGAAGCCCTTCTTGCAACGGAAGAACCAGCAGGTCCTGCACCAATAACTATCGCATCATAGTGCTTTTCACTCAACTATGGCATCCCTTTCGAGGTTAAAAGAAGAAACCGTCAATCAGATAAGCTATCAGCAGCAAAATACCTGTCAGTAAAGTGCACATAATGGTCGATGCCATGCCCGGAATCAAAGCCATGGGCGCGTCATAATTTTTGTCTAGGATTTTGGAAGCCTTGATGGCCAAAGGGAGTGTAGCCAATCCTATAAGGGTGATAAACGAAGAAATTTGAGTAACTGCGCCTAGCAAGATCAGAGCAAAGGCACTGAATATCAAGACTTTAAAACCCTTTGTCGCCTTCTCTTTTCCCAACCTCACAATGAGATGGTATCTCCCTTTGGACTTATCTGCATCATAGTCTGGAAACTGGTTTATGTAAAGAACCCCAGCTGTGAGCATCCCTAAGACTGTCCCCACAAGGATAGGTTCAATGCTTATCGTTCTTGCCTGAACATAGTATGAACCCATAGAAAGGAGAGGACCGAAGTTTAAGCCGACGAATAGTTCCCCTAACCCCCAACTTGCTAGCTTGGTTGAATAAAAGCAGATGGACACGACTGAGATTAGCAGTAAGGCCATGATAACCCAACCAAAGTTGAATGTGAAGTAAATCCCTATGACTGATCCTATGGCTAACAATCCAAATGCCAGCTTTAGGGCACTTTCTGGTCGAAGCTCCCCATTTGGAAGTATTTTACTGCCTCCGCTAAAGGGCGTAGGATTGGTTATGATATCTATGCCACTTCTATAATCAAAATAGTTGTTGAAAGTATTTGCGCTAGCATGAAGGCATATCAAGCCTATGAAAGTCAAAATCGCATTAAGAAGATCAAAGTAGCCTCTACTCCAAGCCATCGCAAGAGTCACAGGAGTAAATATGATGACTAAAGATAAGAACGGCCCTCTCATTATCCCTATCCAGACATCTAGTCTTGGCAAACTTATCGTGAAAACCATTCTATCTACTATTTATTAGCCTTTTCTTATAATTACGATTGATCCAAATGAAAATTCCTCCAAAATTGCTCAACCCTTTCCATCCATACTGGGAAGTCTTTAGGAGAATCTGGATACTCGCTATACATTGATTGCACGGATCTTATGATGGATGCCTCTTTAAGTATTGATTTGAGTTTCTTGAAGCCTTTTAAAGCAGTTCTAAAAGTCAAAAATGGATTTATTTTGAAGTCTTCGAAATCATCGAATTTGTACATGCCCCCCTCAAACAAGGAAAGTAGGGAGTTGACTCCTTCATAATCAGGCTTCTCAAAGTAAGAACTAAGGGCGGCAAACTTAGCATGCTTGATCCCCAGTTTCTTCATGAATTCTGTATTGTACCTCCATAGATGGACCTGTTCAAAGCCTTCTGATTCTGCTATGGTTTCAGCGGCTATGTGAGCAGATATTATGGATGGACGAATACCCTCACCTGTAAAGGGGTTCACCTGACCTGCTGCATCCCCAATTGCAATGAAGCCGGATGCCGTAAAGCAGTTTAGTGCAGGATTTATTGGCAATACACCAAAACCATACTCTAAGATTTCTGATTCGTTAAAGATTTGATCGGTCAGTACATTCTTGTAGAGTCTCTCTCTAAGGTCAAAGTCTATTGCAGCTATTCTGGTACCAACACCCGCATTGACAATATTGTCTTTTTTAGGAAAGACCCAATAGTAACCATTAGGTACAATCTTTCTATCGTAAAATACCTCGCAATACTCTGTGTTGATATTTGATTTTCTTAACCTTCTAATCTCTCTATAACACAATGCTAAATCACGTCCTTCGATCGGCTTGGACACCCACCAATCTTCAGGTAGACTTCTTCTTATTGCTCCATTAATACCACTGGCGTCTATTACAACCTTGGCATGAAACTCGGCCTCAGAATTATCGATTTTGACTTTGATTCCTGTGACTCTATCTTCTTCCAAAATTGGAGCAAAAGCCCTGCATTTATCTAAGAAAATGGAACCATCATCCATAGCCTTATGAAGAAAGTACTGTCCAAATTTTGATCTATCCAAAAGAAAGATTCTTGTCCTCAACCTTATAGGTTCAATGCCAGTAGCATGAAAATTCAACGCTAAGGCAACATTCGTTATCACGTCTTTAGGGAGTTCAAAGCCTAGTTGATCTAGCCCTCTAGCGATTAAAGCATCGCCGCAGACTTTGTTACCAATGTTCTCTGCATGTCTTTTGTCGATAAGGCAGACGTTGAAGCCTTTTTTGGCTAGAAGCGAGGCGATAACACATCCTGCTATTCCTGCGCCTACCACGACTGTATCATACAATCAAATAACGCCTTATTGTGAGGGACTCCAATTGATAAACTTACGTGAAATCCTGATGCACTTGACTGATATGCTATCGATTGCTACCTATGGGCCACCCCAAACTTTCTATCCAAAATCTTCACATCCACGACCTTTTCCAGTATTGGCTTCGGAGGCTGGCTAAATCTATCTGGCGTGTGTATCATCGCCTTTCTCGTGTATTCGCAAAATTCAACCTCGTAGCTCATCGATAGAGCTGAAACGGGGCATATCTCTACGCAAAGATTGCACAAGCAGCAACGTCCAGCATCGTATTGGGGAACTTTTTTCCCATTGAATTCCACCATTTCTAACACCTTGTTAGGGCATATGTTAACGCACGATTTACAGCCGATACATCTTTCTACTTTAAGAACAACTCTTCCTCTGTACCTTTCTGTTGGCTTCAGCCTCACAAATGGATGTTTGATCGTAAAGGTCCTCTTGAATGCGTGATACAGGCCCAAGAAGAAGGGTCTGACTATATCTATTACCAATCCTCAACCTCCTCCTACTAGTGGCATCCACCAACGAGCCGTCAAAAGTGAGATGATTATCTGTATTATTGCAAGAGGTATCAAAACCGTCCAACCAGCATCGAGGAGTTGATCTATTCTCAAACGTGGATAAACTCCTCTCCCCATGATTATGACCACCGTTACGATGGCCATCTTGAGGAGGAACCAGAAAATCCCTGATAGTATCGGAGATATGTCATTTATGAATGGTATGGCAGGCCCGCTCCATCCGCCCAAGAAGAGCACGGTTATAAGGGACGAAACAGCGCATAGGTCGAAGTACTCTGAGACCATCACGAGGGCGAACTGAGCACCAGTATACTCTGTCGGCCAACCAAATACCACTTCTTGCTCGGCAAAGGGGATATCGAAAGGTCTTCTACTAAGTTCAGCCATCATGGCTATTAAGACAACTATGAAACCTATGGGTTGAAGAAGAATGAACCAGATCGATGATTGAGCCTCGACTATCCTGGCCAGGTCGAAAGTTCCACTCATTATGATTATGCTGGCAAAGGATAGAGCTATAGGTACTTCGTAAGCCAATAACTGTAAGGCAGCCCTTAGTGCTCCTATGGTGCAGTACTTGCTGTTAGAAGCCCAACCTGCTCCGACCATTATGAACGGTCTGGCCGTGAATATAACCAAAATTGCCAGCAAGCTTAGAGGTGTATAGAAAATCATCCAATAACCGCCACCTGGCTTTGGAGCGTATGGTATGAAAGCTATACTCAGAGAAGCGACGAAAGCTGCCATTAGAGGAGCGATGTTGTAAAGAAACTTATGGGCATTCTCCGGGACTATGATCTCCTTCTGAATCAGTTTAAGAAAATCAGCTATGGGTTGCATCAAGCCCGTTCTATTAAAAGGTCCTACGTGAAGAGGTCCTATTCTGAGCATTATTCTTGCAAGGAATTTACGTTCGAACCAGATGACTATCATAGCAAATAACAGTGGGAAAGCTACTCCCGGGAAGATCAAGACCTTCAATATAAGCTCAATAATCTCAGGAAAGCTCAATACTGGTATCGTGCTTATCACCTATCAACATCCATGGGTATAAGGTCAAGGCTTATGAATATTAGAGGTACATCACCAAGGGGGACATTCCTGCACAAGTGGGGCAGTGCTATTAGATTTCTAAAAGATGGAGGGCTTATCTTTAGCCTATATGGCTTCATTGTTCCATCTCCAATAAGATAGTAGCCAAACTCTCCTCGAGCTGCTTCAACTCTGCTATAGGCCTCGCCTTTGGTTACTATTGGTGGAATCCATGTCTTTATAGGCCCTTTTGGCATATCCTTTAGAGCTTGCCTCAATATCTTTATGCTCTGCTCTATTTCCTTCAATCTCATTACCATTCTATCGTGAGAGTCGCCGTTCTTTCCTATTGGTATCGAAAAGTCAAACCTGTCATAAACTTCATATGGCTCATCTTTTCGAACATCAGTACCAACTCCTGAAGCTCTAAGGTTCGGTCCCACTACTCCTAGCTTTATGGCATCGGTTGGCTTTAGTATTCCGACATCTTTTGTCCTTAGTTGGAACGTATGGTTCCATGCCAACATCTTATAGTAATCTTCGAGCCTCTTCTCAAGGTAATCGAATCTCTTTAGAGCCTCTTCCTTAAATCCATCTGGAATATCA
>CAYMHC010000074.1:0-4737 GCA_964390155.1 uncultured Nitrosopumilales archaeon | reverse complement strand
TCACATCACTCCATTTAATCCCACTAAGGGTGCCAAATAGCCAAAAGATCAACGCATGCAACGACTCACCTAAGGTTATCATGATGAATGAGATGACAGCTGATAAAAAGCTAGTTATAGCAATACCTGCTAGCAACACCGTCAGCATAGGCACCCTAGGACCTGTTCTTGCGATGTTGTATACAACAAAAACCGTGACTAGAGCACCAATAAACGCCATAAGCTGCATAGAATCTAATATGCCCAAAAACCTGAATCCAATTCCAAAACCTATGGCAATTGCAGCCCCTAAGGCAGCCCCTGAAGAAATACCTAGTAGATAAGGGTCGGCCATGGGATTTCTAAATAATCCCTGCAGAACAACGCCGGAGACTGAAAGGGCTACTCCAACAATCATGGACGCAATAGCTCGAGGTAACCTAACCTGCATAATTATCACTTCTTCAAGAACAGGAAACTCATCATTGATAAGATCGCCCAAAAAAGGTATATTTTTGATGACAATCTTCCAAGCGTCTGCTAGCGAGATTTGCATTTGACCTACTGCCACGGAAAACAAGACAGTGAACACTAAAGCCAAAATAAGGAAGATGACGATCATCTTCCATCTTTTGAACCGCTCAAAGTAACGAGCTTCTTCGTTACCGTGTTTTATATCTCGAATCAATCATGATCATCACTCAAATAACTCTGGATAAAATAGTTTGGCAAGTGTTTCTATGGCATCTACGATTCTTGGACCGGGCCTCACGAGGATGGCTTCATTAACTTCGTATATTCTATCATTTTCCACTGCAGGCAACTGATCCCAACCCGCTCGAGCTTTGATAACATCTGGCGTTAACCCACAGGACTCTGCCATCGCTCCCTTGCTTATAATTATCACTTCTGGTTTTGCGGTGAATATCGCCTCATCATTCGTAGACATATATTTGCTTCCAAAACCGGCAAAGACATTGACACCTCCTGCTTTGTATATCAACTCATTGATCATAGCTTCAGATCCAAAGCTCCAATATCCACCATTGAAGAAATACTCAACGTATACGTTAGGTCTTGGTGCACCCTCTGTTTTATCGACAACTTCTTGAATTTTGCTTTCCATATTGGCTACGAGTGCATTCGCTTCGTCTATCTTTCCAGTGATCTGTCCAACCATTTTTATATCTTCAAATACACCAGTGATGTTCTTAGGATAAAGAACTACAATAGACCCGTTTATTGCCATAAGCGGTTCTTCAAGTGCTTCGACAACGGTCAGCTGAATACCGCCTGTTGCTAAGACTAAATCTGGTTGCAACCCTAAAACAAAATCTATGTTGATAGCAGCAAAACTCCCTACTTTAGTTATGTTCTCAGTCTGTTCAGGATAATCTGAGTACGTATCTACGCCAACTACTTTGTCACCAAGACCTAAAGCAAATAAAATCTCCGTGCAACTCGGCGATAAAGAAACTATCCTTTCTGGCGGATAACTTATTATAGTGACATTCCTTCCTACATCGTCTATAACACCTATAGGACCAGTAGGCTTTTCTGGCGTATGTGAGAGTTGCCACATGCCTACTCCCGTTATTCCAACAATCAGAATTAGTATCCCAGTAATGGCTACGATTTTCTGTTTCAACTTCCCGTCCTCCGAGTGGTTGGATAATCCAACCTTTAAGGTTTTCGGCTTTCTAAACACCATATATATGGTAATAATATGGAGATAATATGGAGACTATCGTTGTCCAAATTACAAGTGAATCATAGTTTATTAGAAAACGCTAAAATACTTTTTTGGAAATAGTCAAATGAGCATGGAAACCGTATCAAGAAGAGTGAGGGGCATATATTCTGCTATAGCCTCTCCCAATAGATTAGAGGTTCTGAGGATTCTAAATGCCAAGGGATCTTTAAGCTATTCTGACCTCAAAACCCTTGCTGGCTTTAAATCAAAAAAAGAATCGGGGAAGTTTGCCTACCATCTAAGAAAGCTTGTCAAGCAGACGCTGGTCTCCTTGAACAGAAGTGATAGGAAGTACTCAATTTCAAGCCTAGGTAGGTTAGTACTGAATCTAACCAGGCAGATAGAAGAGCAATCTATGTTAGAAAGTGGAAAGTTTTATGTAAGGACATCGAGACAGACTATGGAAGAATTTAATCCAGATAAAATCCTTCAATCTCTCATAAGAGAGGCTGGGATGCCTGTAGAACTAGCCCAAAGGATAACCAATGAAATAGAGGCAAGGATATCTAGATTTCAGGCAACATATTTGACAGCTCCTTTGATAAGGGAGATGGTTAATGTGTTACTCATAGAGCACGGCTACGAAGAGTATAGGCACAAATTGACTCGATTGGGATTGCCAGTATTCGATGTAACAGAATTGATGAATAGGGCTAGCAGAGGGAAAGAAGGATTGGGCACGATCTTAGAGCAGATGGCCAAATCTGTCTTCTCGGAGTATCTACTCCTTACTCAACTTCCTAGGGATGTTTCCGACGCTCATCTGTTCGGAGACATTCATCTATCCGACATAGGTTGCTGGGGTTTGATGCCTGATGCCCTCTTCATAGACCTCTCATCACTAAATAACAATAGCATTAGAATAGGAAAATTATCAATAATGCCAAAACTGGGTCCTCCTAGTGGCTTCGAAGAAGCTATGAATGAACTAGCGATCTTGACTTCTTTTCTGAGTTTAGAGGTGGCATCCGAAATCATATATGAGAATTTCTTAACCTATATAGGGGAGTACGCTAAAGGAAAGAGCCATGAAGAGCTCAAAGAAGCCATTCTAAAGGCTCTTTTTTCAATTTCTTCAACCTTGACAATCACATACAATAAACCTAAGGTAGCGATAAACATCAATCCTTACTCCAGCAATCTAGAAGCAGAACTGAACAACACAATCATGCTTGCTACTCTTGACGCCTACAAAGATTACTCTGATAGCATTCCATTGCCTCAGGTTGGATTGGTCGTCCTTTTGGATAAAAGCTCAGATATTGAGTTAATAAAACGTGTAGCATCTATCGTAAATTCAGGTGGACGCATATCAATATCGACTCAGCGTGATCTTGTTCGATCTTGTAGTGGTTTGAAGAAGAGCCCTTCAGCTATAGAAAATCAAATTGATAGCTTCAGCCTGATTCACTCTTTATCTTTAAACCTTCCAAGACTTTCTTACGAATCGAATAAGGATGAGACTTACTTTAGAGCAAAGATGGCCATGCTTCTCCAACTATCCATGAATGCTCTAGTTAAGAGAAGAAAGATGGTGGGGGAAGTGATTAGCAAGGGGCTATTACCTATACTAGCTCAAAATCAGAATATTATATCTGTCGATTATATGCCTGCTATCATTAACCTTGTAGGACTGGATGAAGCCATAATGAATTTGACCGATGAAAAGACCACTCAACAAGAAAAGAAGGTAATAACTGAAAAGGTGATAAGGACTGCCATAAAGTTTGTAGAAGAGAATAGAAAACTTGAAGAGAAGATGGGTGTAGCAGTCCTACCGAGTGATGGCGCAGAACGTTTCTATAACTTGGATTTGGAGAAGTACGGCAAGTCTGTAGTGGTCGCAAAATATGGAGAGAACGCCTATTCACAAGTTCCATATATCCAAGGCACAGACCTTTACAATGAGGATTTAGTCAATAGATTGAATTACTTGTCCAAGAACCTAAGCGGTGGCTTTTCGGCCAATATAGACATTCCTACGAAGGCTGATTTAGATTCACTTGAGAAAACAATTTCAGAAGCCACGGGTAAACTCGATCACTTCAAGCTTAACAAACGAATCACTATTTGTAAGAATTGTGGAGCCAAGTACCCAATAGAGATTGACAGATGCAAGGTCTGTAAATCGACGGCTTTGGTTCGTCACTCTACTGCATGATTGGGTTAAACAAATAATGAGGCATGTTTTCAAGTTAAATTATTTTTATCAAACCCTCTCATTAAGGGCATTTAGGAGGAAAAATAGATTAGATAAGAAAACTTAGTTTATATATTTTGATCGATTAGATAATAACGCTATTCAATCAGAGGGATTGTAATGGTTCTAACCACAGAAAAAGAAGTCATTGAATGCAGACTCTCGCCCAATGCTTTAAAGGTGTTGGAGAAGAGATACCTAAGAAAAGATGAAAAAGGCAACATCCTGGAAACCCCTGAGCAGATGTTCCTTAGAGTAGCTAAGACCTTAGCTAAAATGGATGCTCTATACGATCCTAATACAGATGTTCAAAAAACCGAAGAGGAATTCTACGGAATTATGGCCAATTTAGAATTTTTGCCCAATTCTCCAACTCTGATGAACGCTGGAACCGAATTGGGCCAGCTTTCTGCATGTTTCGTATTGCCAGTGGGAGATTCTATAGATACCATATTCGATGCAGTCAAGGCTACAGCTTTAATTCATAAATCCGGGGGCGGGACTGGCTTCTCTTTTTCTAAGATAAGGCCAAAGAACGATGCAGTGAAGTCTACTGGAGGCATAGCTTCAGGCCCCGTCTCTTTCATGAAGGTATTTGATGTGGCGACCGAAGTAATAAAGCAAGGAGGTAGGAGAAGAGGAGCAAATATGGGCATACTAAGAGTGGATCATCCAGACATAATTGAATTCATAACAGCCAAGGAGGAGAGCTGTGCCTTCAATAACTTCAACATTTCAGTGGCTCTTACTGATAAGTTCATGAAGGCTTTGGAGAGAGGAGAAGATTATGAGCTGATAAACCCGC
>CAYMHC010000073.1:0-4799 GCA_964390155.1 uncultured Nitrosopumilales archaeon | reverse complement strand
CCTCTTGCCCCTGTCTCTCTTACCTTACCAGAAGCTATGACATCATCTATCCTGATTAGCATGCAGGCGGCTTCTGTAGCCGACTTTATGATCTGCTGCTTTACTACCAATGGTTCATAGACGCCCCTTTCGTTGGTATCTATGACTCCTCCGTCGAAGACTCCGATACCAGCCCAAACCATGCCCTGACCATGCTTTGCCCTTAGCTCCACTTGAGCGTCTATAGGATCGAGGCCTGCGTTCTCAGCGAGTGTCAGTGGTATTACTTCAAGAGCGTCTGAGAATTTCTGAGCAGCTAATTGCTCTCTTCCAGATAGATTATGAGACCATTCTCTTAGTTCATGAGCCATCTGAGCTTCAGGTGCCCCACCACCTGCAACTATGGCCGGCTTCTGCATAACGTCCCTTGTTACGCAAAGGGCATCATGCATGGACCTCTCTGCTTCATCAACGATCCTCTGAGTCCCGCCTCTTGCCAGTATTGTCACAGCCTTCGGATTCTTGCAACCTTCTATGAAGACCCACTTGTCCTCCTCTATCTTCCTCTCTTCAACTAGCTCTGCAAATCCAAGGTCTTCATCTGACAGATCTTCAAGGTTCGATACGACTCTGCCACCAGTAGCCTTTGCCAGCTTGTCCATATCGCTTTGCTTTGTCCTTCTTATAGCCATTATTCCTGCCTTTGCAAGATAGTGCTGGGCTATGTCGTCGATGCCTTTTTGACAAATGACCAAGTTGGCACCCCTCTCAGCGATTCTATCCACCATGGTCTTCAGCATGCGGTTCTCTTCATCTAAGAAGAGTTTTATCTGCTCAGGGTTGTTTATGTTGATCTTGGCATCGAACTCTGTCTTCTCTATCTCAAGAGGGGAGTTGATAAGAGCTATCTTAGCATTGTTGAGTGTCTTGGGCATTCCTGCATGGACAACTTCTTTATCGATCACTATGCCCCTTATCAGCTTAGTTTCACCTAGAGATGTGCCTGCCTTTTTCTCCATTTTGACATCATCTATGTCAACCTTGTAGACTCCATCTGCCTTCTCAGCGACTTGAAGAAGGGCATCGACTACTCTCTCGGCCAGTATTTCACTTTCATTGGAGACCATTTTCGTTTGCATGCTAGTCCTTGCTATCTTAACTAACCACTCTCTGTTGTCGGGAGGGATTTGTATTGCTATGCTTTCAAGAACTTTCAAAGCATGCTCAGCAGCCTTTCTATAGCCATCAACGATTACCGTTGGATGAACGTCCTTATCTATGAGCTCTTCTGCCCTCTCCAAAAGAGCCCCAGCAAGAACTACTGCTGAAGTAGTGCCGTCTCCGACTTCGTTATCGGTAGTCTTGGCAATCTCCACCATCATCTTTGCTGCTGGATGCTGAACGTCGATCTCTTTCAATACGGTCGCTCCATCGCTGGTTATGGTAACATCTCCTAAGGAATCGACGAGCATTTTATCCATGCCCCTTGGCCCTAAGGAAGTCCTTATTACCTCAGCTATCAGCTTGGCCGCCGTTATGTTGTTTCTCTGAGCGTCTCTACCACGAGTCTGTTGAGAACCTTCTTTGAGAATCAGGATTGGTTGACCGCTTGATGTAACTGCTGGAATTGATTGTATAGACATCTAAATCACCCCATATCTACCAATATCGAATTTTTCTCTCCTTTTATATTTTACTATTAGAATTGTTGTCACCCTAAAGCCTTAGTTATTGTGACTTCTTTTATGAGCATAGAAGGAGCAAGAGTCGGGATGGAAACTTCCCACCATTCAACCCATCTTCTCTCTCTAGACATTGACATGATATTCTCTAGTTGTCTTGGAAGACTATCGCTGATTCGTAACCCCACTACAGGATACTTTACCCTTCCGTTCTCAATAAGAAAGGCTGCGTCTCTAGGGATAGTGGAATATTCGCCAGTCCTTATATTCTGAAATCTCGTGTACCAGTTATTCGTCACCATTATGCCCCTTTTAGTCTCTTTTACTATATCATCTATACTCATAGTTCCGGAGTCTAATACAAGGTTCCAAGGATGAGGGTCTATCATCCCCGCGTTGCCTGTTGAGGATGTATTGAACTTCTTTGCAGTAGTGCTGTTATGAAGGTAGCTTTTCAAAATCCCTTTTTCGATTATTGCATTCTCTCTAGTTGGAAAGCCTTCGTCGTCAAATCCTCTTCCTCCAAAGCCTCCTTCTATTATGCCATAATCCCTTAAAGTTAAATCATCTACGCTTACCTTCTGGTTAATCTTATCAGCAAAGAATGATAAACCTGCGTCTATCGAGAATGCAGAAGCAAAGGATCCAACGTGTTGAATCATATCTGCTGTTACAGTTGGGAATGTAATAAGATCATAGACGCCTTCTTCCCAAGGCCCAGGATTAATAGAAGCTTTTGCGTATTCTCCTGCCTCTTTGCCTGCTTCATAGGGATTGAAGTCTCCTAGCTTTCCAGCGCAAGACAATCCATGACCGCTAGCCTCTTTATCGGAAAAAGCCCTCGTGTTGAGCAATATTTTCGTCCTTTTATCCTCGCCGCTAGCATTACCCGATGTCAGAATGACTAGATTTTCTTCCAAGGTTGTCAAGGAACCCGAGACTCTATTCGCACCTGCTTCTAGACCGGCATCTATGGTTTCCTTTACAAATTCAATCAATTTTGTCCCATCTTCAGCCAATTCTCTATCGTAAATTCCATGTAAAGGATATCGAGAATCTATCTTCGGCAATGGCGTATAATCTGGGCTTGGAGATAGAGCCTCACAAGCTTTTACCAAGCTTGAAGCGAATTCTTTGATCTCTTTTATGCTAGGATTTGATGTAGAGCCCATTATCCTCCTCTTATCCTTGGCCAAATAAAGGAAAAGCTCCAAGTTCTCGATATTCTTGGTAACGGTGATAGAGTTGTTGCTAAACCTGATTAGGTTTTCATTTGATCTAGCACACATAGATGATACGTCTGTTGCTCCGAGCTTCCACGCTTCTTTTAGCGCTAAATCAGCTAATTCAATTATCTCCATCTTACCTCTCCCTCAATCTAATAGCTCTTAGCCTCATATTTGGTCCTCCCGTCCAAACAGGAATTCCTTGCATAGGGTCTCCTTTACCACAAGTTGCAGCTACAAACTCAAGCTCTTTGCTCCTCGCATCTACGCTACTCCATAGCTTAGGAGTCGTTATCTCTAGAACGGGATTTTTAACCATGCTCTTGATCTCTCCTTTCTCTATCAAGTAAGCTTCAAGACCGACGTATCTTTGATTCAGGCGCTTATCGTCTATATTCCACTCCATGAAGGATTTTATGTATACACCAAGCTTGATAACCTCAAAAAGCTCCTCTAGGGTGTAATCGCCAGGCTCCACAAAGGTATTAGCCATCCTCACGATAGGCTCTCTATCATATCTTGAAGACCTTGATGAACCGTTACTTGGAGTGTTGAATTCATAAGCGGTTGCCCTATTATGCAAGAATTCGCGAATTGTCCCTGCATCCATCAACTTCCTTTTCCTTGCAGGAACTCCCTCATCATCACAAAGATAAAAGCCACTTGAATGCGGGATGGTTGGGTCATCGCTCACATAGGCTTCTTTACTTCCGACATTAAGGTTAAGATCAGTAGGCTTGAGGTAAGACTCTCCCGCCTGAGCTGCTTCCCTTCCAAGAATTCTGTCAGCTTCTCCCGGATGGCCTGCCGATTCATGGGCAATTATGCCACTAACCTGGGGGCCTAGAATCACGTCTATCATCTCTTTCGGTGGCTTTAGATCACTCTTAACAGCTAAAGAAAGATTCTCGGCTTCCCTTTGTACATAATCAAAAATCTTCAATCTCTCGACTATTTCCCACCCTCCGCTCTCTCCGAGTTGAGAATAGCCCGAAGGTATAGTTATAGTGGTTATCTTACCTTCGTAAGAGGTTGTTATGTAGCTATGAAAACCTACCCTTGGCACTCTGCTCCTGATCTTCGTTCCGTTGCTATTCATGTAGACCTTTTCTTCAAGAAGCGTTGAAGATACCAGCAATCTATTGGGAAAAGACACGTTAGCCTTTCCATCCTTTATAAGATGATCTATATCTTTCAGCAAGCCGAAAAGATCATCGAAGCCTATGTTCTCTATCTTCTTTTTCTCATCTGCCCTCCAATCAGCATTGACGGATTTCTCTTTGCTGAAGAGAACCTGATGCTTTAATATTGGCAATGAAGCTCTTGCCCTATTTATTGCATTCTCAACCATGCTCTTGATGTTCTCTTTTGATATGTCATTAGTAGCAGAGAAGGCTAGAGATCCGGAATAGATGATTCTTATGCCCAAGCCATAGGAATCGCCCAACACAGCTGGCTCTGGAGCTCCGTTCCTCAAAAGACAGCCCAACTCTTTTGTTCTATGCAACCTGGCCTCCGAATAGTCTGCCCCAAGCCTTTGGGCAAGGTCTATGGCTGACACCAACAAGTCTTCGTCCAAATCGGTCACCTTTTCTGCTACTGCACCGTTTTGTGTATTTATTCTTAACCTATTTTGGCGTCTTATCCTTTGAAACTTCATTCCCACAATAGAATCCAGAATTAATGTGAAGATAATGAATTAAATACGCCTCCACTCTATTCATAAGTCGCCTATGTCTTCAGATTGTTACATAACCCTGTTTGGAGGTGTAGGAAAGATAGGAGGAAACTCAATACTCATAGAAGATAGAGAATCCCTGATCCTCTTCGACTTGGGAAAGGACTTTGACAGGTACCGAAAGTTCTTTCAATTCCCCTTCACAATGCCCACAAAATCAGTCCAGAAAGAATT
>CAYMHC010000072.1:0-4830 GCA_964390155.1 uncultured Nitrosopumilales archaeon | reverse complement strand
CATCCATGGCTGGCAGTAAAACGTTCTGAGTTCCCTCTGGCATCCTATTCAATTCGTTTATGAAAAGGAAGGCCCCATCCATCATAGCTTGAGTCAATGGTCCTGGTATGAACGTATCCCAAGAGTAGCCTTTCGTTATGACCGTTGCAGGATCGAACCATCCAGTTAATTTATGCTCGGTATAACGTTCATCTCCGTCCACTCTGTAAAACCCTCGTTTAAAGTACCTAGCTATGGCCATGGCTATAACCGTCTTGCCAACTCCTACTGGTCCTTCGAAGAGGACATTCTTGCCAGCTGAGACCGCGGTGAGAGCGAACTCCAGCTCTTCCTCTCGGCCTATTATCTTGTATTCCTTCTGGATTCTTTTAATTTCTTCTTTTATTTTTGAAGACATCGCCATCGATGCCCTTTTCGGGTCAATGATAAATATCTATTCATCAGAATATAAGTATTGATGAAGTTCACTTTTTATCGAGAATGAAGCTTATCTCAGAGAGAAGAGGAAAGCTTATCAGATATTGGTTCTTCTTTTAGTCCAACTTTGGAAAAGATTGGCATGGAACACATTTCGAATTTGAGAAGGTTCTATGAGCTTACGGAAGATGTGAAAAGAATTAGAAGGGATTTGTCGTTTAAGCCCCTTGACGAAATTCTTTGTGAAATAGGCGAACTTCTCAGGAAGGCTAATAATGAAGGCTACAAAGCTACTAAGACTATTCTATTGCTTAAGCCCGAGAAATCCGTGACAGCGGAGAAGGCATACGAGGAACTTTCTTCACTCATAGCGGATTTAAAGCAGGATTTAACTTTGAAAAAAGAAAAAGACGGGATAATGCGTAAGCTAGACGTTGTAATCTCCGATATGGCCAGGCTGAATGTCTTGCTCAGCAAATCCCTCGAATCCCCTAACCCAGTTGTTAAAAGAATCATAAGCATGACGGGCTTGGACCTAAGCAAAAGCCTCGAGGATATCCCAAAGACTAGGAGGGTAAAGAAGTCTGGCTATACTCAATCTAAGATTACTTCTTTCGCGAACAAAGGAGACTAGAAATGGTAAGAATGGTTGATATATCAAATAAACCAGAGAAGCACAGGGAGGCTGTAGCTTCAGGAGAGATAAAACTAAAGCCTGAGACTATAAAGCTGATAAGAGAGGGAAGTATAGAGAAGGGAGACCCTACCCAGATAGCAATATTGGCAGGAATTCAGGGTGCAAAATTCACGCCATCCATAATGCCTTTATGCCATCCCATCCCAATTGAAAGCGTTGATGTCAACATAAGCATCGAAGACGATAGAATAATAGTGAAGGCGAAGGTAATCGCCAATAGCAAGACGGGGGTTGAAATGGAGGCTTTGACGGCAACAACTATAGCTTTGCTTAATCTTTGGGACGTAGTCAAGAAGTATGAGAAAGATGATAAGGGCCAATATCATACGACTATGATCTCAAACATAAAGGTCTTGAGGAAGGTGAAGGAAAGTATCAAAGACTTATGAGGATCATAAGAGACTTGCCCCAAAGAGTGTGAACGTTACGGTAATAACCGTAAGCTCATCAAGATATGAAAAGGCTTCTCAGGGCATGACCATTGATGATGAATCCGGGTCAAAAGCCACGGAGATGGTTAGAGCAAGCAACCACAAAATAGTGTCAAGAAAGCTGATAAGCGATGACAAAGAGATGATAAGGCTTGAAGTCCTACGAAGCTTCTATGATGAAGATGCCGATGTTGTAGTCTTAACAGGTGGCACGGGTTTAGCGAAAAAGGATGTAACATTTGAATCCATAAGGCCCTTGTTGGATAAGAATATCGAAGGATTTGGAGAATTGTTTAGGGCCATAAGTTATCAAAAGATAGGCTCTCCGTCTTATCTATCGAGGGCTTTGGCCGGTGTCTTGGGTGGTAAACTGATATTTTGCCTCCCCGGTTCGCCACAGGCTGTAGAATTGGCCTTAGGCTTGATCTTACCAGAATTATCCCATATGGTCTACCATGCAAGGATGTGAAAAATTGCTTCTGGACTCTTACGGAAGATTAACTTATAATCTAAGAATATCCGTAACCTCAAAGTGCAACCTCAACTGCATATTCTGCCATAAAGAGGGAAACGATGTTTCGGAAGACAGTCTCACGCCAGAGTGCATCGAGGAAGTTGTGAGGATTACATCGAACTACGGTGTAAGAAAAGTGAAGATAACTGGGGGGGAGCCTTTGATCAGAAAGGATATAGTCGAAATAGTGAACAGAATATCATCCGTTCAAGGCATTCAAGAATTGTCCATGGTCACTAATGCATCTTTATTGGAACCTTTAGCCGAACCTATGAAGAAAGCTGGGTTAGATCGTGTCAATGTCAACATACCCTCTCTTGATCCGAGTAGGTACTATGAAGTTACAAAAAGTAAACTTGAGACCGCTATTAGAGGAGTCAAATCTGCAGTGAAGCATGGACTAACGCCCGTAAAGATAAACATGGTGTTGTTGAAAGGGATAAACGATGATGAGCTCGATAAATACATAGAATTCGCAAAGGAAGTCGACGGACAGATTCAAGTTATTGAATTAGAGCCTATAAGGATAAAGAATGGGCTTTATGATAGGATGCACATAGAGCCTTGCTCCATTGAGAGGATTCTTGAGAATATGGCTTTGAAATCATGGGTAAGAGAGATGCATAAGAGAAAAGTCTATGACCTTGGTGAAGTCATTGTTGAAGTAGTCCATCCGATGGATAACACAGTATTTTGTGCCTATTGCAATAGAATCCGCCTAACGAATGATGGCGCCTTTAAGCCCTGCTTGATGAGGAATGATAATAAAATATTCATAAACAATGCTATTGCTGAAGGCAATCGCACCGAAATCCTGAACGCTTACCTAGAATCTGTAAACAATCGTGAACCTTACTTTAAGCCTCGTTGATTTAGAGTGATTCGTAATCGAGGGAAATATACTCCTCAATAGCAGGCTTGAAATGCTCCTCACGATATTCAACATGGATCAGGTGAGCTCTATATTCCTTTAAAGAATTTTCATTAGCAAAATCCATTACTATTGAGTACTTGTATCTCGCATTAGGATAAATAGATGCACCAACACATAAGTTCTGAACTCCAAGTATCTTGGATAGTCTCTCCTTTGTTATTTTCGCCAAACCATCGAACTGGCTTAAAGCGCTTGGCTTTAGATTAAATAAAACTATGTGCTTTATCATGATCATCAACTTGTTTTCTTTATCAGGGCTCTACTATATATGGCAAAAACATCTTCACGGTTTACGCAATTGTCACAAAGGCAGAATGGAGTTAAATCCTTAACGTCACAGACTAGATAATATGCACAAGAGCAGCAATCTACCATTGAATAGCATGTAAAGCACTTTGGGACAAACTTGAAATCTTCTCCTAACGTTCCTTTTAATATTGACGCAATTGTAGCCAGATCAAAATTAGCTTCAGCCTTGAAGCCCTTCGACTTATCGTATATTAAACCTGCCTTCATAAGGCTGATGAAAGATTCTCTACCCAATCTTGGCAATTTGAACCATTCTCCTATTGTAACTATCAAATCATCTCACCTTTGCTGAGATTCTTTCGGTCTCCTTCATGATGACCTTTAATGTGCTATCATCCAAGCCCAGTAGTCTAAAAAATCTTTCCATGGAATCTTTGTCCTTGCTCAGAATCAACAACAGATATGGCATAAACGTTGACAAAACTTCTTGGGAAGATACATGAAGAAACTTCGACAGAATTTTGCTTGCGTTCTTTAGAGCTTTACTTTCATTCCACATTCTAATCTTTAAATCCCAAGGCATATCATCTTCGCTATAACTTACTGCACCTTTAGGAAGAACTTTGAAGAGAGAGTAGGCTAGCAGTCTGTCAAAGTATCTCAAAAGCCTCCATTCCTGAGTTTTTCCTATATTCTTGGCAATTTCATCGGCTTCTCCTATCTTCTCCAAAACCTCTATGAGTTTATCATCCCTTAAGTTGCTGTTGATGACGCTAGTATAGGCCAATCTTACCTTGTCTCTTGGCATAGCATCAAGATTCCTTAAGGCTTCAAGGGCTTGTTCTTGAGAACTTGCGTTGAAGAAACTCTCAAAGCCTTCTCTTAGGCTAAAGGTCAAATCTCTACTTGATATTATTGTACCGAGTTCTACTACGGAGAGACCTGAAAGGGACTGAGCTGTATTTATAGCTGCTCTCATATCTCCTCTAGCCTCTCTAACTATCAAACGAATGGATTCCTTGCCTAGTTTGACGCCTTCTCTTTTAAGAATGTTCTCAACATAAATCTCAGCAAGCCTCGGAGGAATCCTTTTGAATCTAAATACTTTTGACTTTCTTACGAGTTTTATGACCTTCTTATCATCCTCTAGATTTGCAGCCATGACTACTGGCATTACGCTACTTTCTATCAGTTCTTCTACGAACTCTATTCCTCCTCTGTCCTGCCTATCATACATTCCATCGACTTCGTCTAAGAATATGAGCAATTTTTCACCGAACAGACCTTGAGAGCCCAGTACAGGCCCTAGCTTCTGCGTCATCTTCTCCTTCGTTCTTACGTCACTAGCGTTCAGTTCTATTATACCATAACCTAATTTTTTAGCAGCAAGGTGCACAATAGTAGTCTTGCCTGTTCCAGGTGTTCCAATTAGAAGTGCTGGCTTCGATCCTCTCTTCCAATCTTTTAACCAGTTCAAGAATTCTATCCTGCTTTCCTCGTTGCCGACCATATCCTCTACGCTCTTTGGTCTGTACTTCTCTACCCACATTTAGAGTTCTAGTGGCAAGGGTGATCTAAAAAGTATTAA
>CAYMHC010000071.1:0-4882 GCA_964390155.1 uncultured Nitrosopumilales archaeon | reverse complement strand
TGCGTTCATACATATTTAAACGAGATTTCAATCCTGAGGTACTCTCGCCTATAGACGGAGAGTTCACCTTCGAGCGCTTTTCAAATCTCTTGGCGGACAATAGCAGGGCGCTCAAGTTAGTACTCGTAGGAAAAGACGCTGTTGTCGTGGGACTGAGCAATAGTGCCTTTCAAGACATTATGTACAGGGCTAAGCTCCACCCAAAGAGAAAGGCCTCCGAACTGAAAATAGATGAGAGACGAGCCCTTTATGATGCTATCAGGCTTGTGCTTCGCGAGAGAATTCGGTTGAACGGAAAAGACCAATTCTTAGATCTTCATGAGAACCGAGGTGGCTACACGCCAGCCATGGGTCCAAACATGCTGAAGCAGAACTGCCCAGTATGTGGGACTCCTATAGAGAAGTTGAGTGTTGGAGGAGGTAACGTATACTTCTGCCCTAAATGTCAGGTATAAAGCGTGGAGATATGCGGGGGGTGGGATTCGAACCCACGAACCCTTCCGATATGCATCTTCGGGACAGGCGCCTCTGGCCAATCAATATTACAGGCCTGCGCCTTTGACCTGGCTTGGCAACCCCCGCCCTATTTTTTGGTAGATTTGGCTAGCTTTTAAGCTTAAAACATTTGATGAAGTTATCATGGATTAATAGACTAAAGACATCATTTACGGAGCTTCCAGCCCATTCTTCTGAATATATCTGCAACTTGAGGATTTTCCGCTGCGAATTTCACATGGATGCAGTCTTCAGACCTATCCAATTCGCATGTTAGTTTGCCTTCTTTGATATTGATGTTCACCCATCTGCTCAAGGATTCATCGTATATCGTCATACGATCTGAAGTTATATCCCAAATTCTGAATGGTTGGACGGTTTGAGTCATTTCGTATCCTAGCTCCGATAACCTTTTCCTTATAGACTCCTTGATGAATTCTGGCCGACTATCATAGCCAAGCAAGCCTGACTTAATGATCAAGTCTACCTTATCTACAAGGTCTTTTGGTAAGCTTATGGAAACGAATTTTTTAGGCATATGCCTGTTATTAATCGTATAAATCACATATATATACGTTATGCATATACATGAGAAATAATATCATATTAATGTTAAAACAGAAACCATCATCTAACTGATTTGGACGTCTTTACTTAAACACTAGATTTTGTATAATTCATCAAAACAGGAGGTGAACCTGAATGGAGGATAGTTTTGACAGCACCTATATCATCAGGAAAGATCATTATTAGGAATTCATGAACGATGTTGAGAAACTTGCTTTAACTACCTATGCGATTCCTGCATTTATATGGCCTGAGCTATATAAGATGATTAACATAGAGAAGGATATAGCTATGCGCGTAGTTTGGAAATCTGGAACCACCGTCAAGCAAATCAAAGAATTTGATAGGAGATAGTTCCTAGAAAAATATTGAAGGCCGTTTATTGGCTTAGAAAATCACACAACTAATTCTTTTAGACTCTTTTCAAGAACTGATATACAACCTAGCGCATATATCAATTCAACTTCTAACCGTTATTGTTCCTGAGATGTAATTGAAAAATCTCTGTCTTTTTCTTGGATAAAGAATCCAACCGATGATGCAGTCGATGGGAAGTAGAAAGGCTTTCCCTAAGCTTTCTATAGCCGCATGAAACGGGTCCGTAGGTTTGCCATCAATTTGTGTTACTCTTAACTTCATAATCATCTTGCCAATCGATTGGCCATAACTTCCTTCCATAACCGTCCAGTATAGGAAGAAGATGACACTATCAAATCCTAAATCGACGAATGGGATCCACCTCAAGAAAATAGGTGCCCATATAAAAGCAGGCCATCCCACCGGAGTCAAAAGCCATTTTATTGGCAAGAGAATAGCTCCAAGAATTACTATGTCTATCAACCATGCAACGAATCTTTCTCCCCAATATGCTAATGCTACTTCAGGTTCAACAGGTTCTCTACAGTTCGGGCAGTAAGCCGCGCCTTCAGGCAACTTAGTTCCGCATTTTCTGCAGTAAGGCATTACGATGCTTCTTCTTGGTTATATCCTATTTACTTTTTTGTATAGCTACCATAATCCAATCTATCATATAGAAATCTTCTCATTTACAGCTCTTTGATTCCCCTTTGTTGAACCATCCTTTTCATTGTCCAATTTTTATTCTTATTAATAGGGGATAAATCTGAATTATGCAACTCTTTAATCCAATAAGCCTAGCTGAAGAGACTGAAAAAATTGTAGTTAAAGGAATTCTTAGAAAATATTATCGAACTGTTAGACCTGGGCGATGGTATGGAGGTATAGCAACTTCTGATTGTTGTGGATGTTTCCTGAGATGTGTTTTTTGTTGGAGTGGCAAACCAAGGGATTATCCAGAAAAGATTGGGGATTTTTATACTCCAGATCACATATTTAGGAAGCTTGATGCTTGTGCCAAGAAGTTTGGTTATAATCAACTGAGGATTAGTGGCAATGAACCTACGATAGGTAGAGATCATCTTTTCAAGTTGCTCGAACTGATAGACCAGACAGATTATTCGTTTATCTTGGAAACTAATGGAATACTTATTGGGCATGCCCCTCATTTTGCAAATCAGCTTTCAAGGTTCAAATGCCTTCATGTAAGAGTTTCAATAAAAGGAACAAACAATGAGGAATTTTCGATGCTTACAGGAGCATTTCCTGAAGCATTTGATTCACAGTTGAACGCATTAAGAAATCTCATTGATGCTGGTGTGCAATGCCACCCAGCTGTTATGCTATCCTTTAGCTCAAAAGAGGATTTTGCAAGACTGACCAATAGAATAAAGGAGATAGATGCAAGATTAGTGGATAATATGGAAGAGGAGTACGTCTTCCTTTATCCTCAAGTAATCAAAAGACTGAACCAAACAGGCATTAGACCTCTTGTAGCTTACTCGCCAGAAAGGATACCTCGCAAACTAATTTGAGGCTCAAGAACTGCCGATTTTAAAACCAATAATAAACAGGCATCCCTCTGAAATGAAGATTTTTTAGTCAGTATAACATAGAACCAAAATGGGACTCTGTCCATGTCGAATAAGAAGAAAGTTGTGATGATAATCGCACCCAGAGACTTTAGGGATGAGGAGTTTCTCGTACCAAAAGATGTTTTGGAAAAAGCGGGTGTAGATGTTAAAGTAGCCAGCACAACCAAAGGAAAAGCCAAAGGGGCACTAGGTGCTATTGTGGATGTTGGGATTACTGTAGATGATATCGATCCAGCTAACTATGATGCGGTTGTCATTATTGGTGGTTCCGGTTCACAGACTTATCTGTGGGACAATAAGAAAGTTCAAGAGATAGTCAAAAAAGCAGGAAATCTCGGTAAGACAGTCTCAGCAATATGCATATCTCCAGTAGTTCTTGCTAGGGCAGGCCTCCTCTCAGGTAAGAAGGCTACCGTATTTAGAAATAATGAGACTATAAGCGAGCTGAAGAAGGCCGGAGCAAACATATCAGGAGCACCTGTCGAAGTGGATGGTAAGATTATAACAGCAAGGGGACCAGAGGCAGCTATAGAATTTGGAAGGAAAATTCTTGACAGTATTACGTAAACAACATCAGAAAGAATTCCTTGATTTGGTTGCCTAGTTTATCTGAGTGGATTTTGAGCATCAAGCATACAACATTCCTGATGTCTAGAAATTTCCTAAACCCCTCGACTTGAACCTAGATTCTCATCACATCTAGGGATTGTCTTGTGGGATTCTGAATGACCTCGGATTTCAGAGGCGCAATGGAAAAGAAAGCTAGTTCGGATCAAAAGCAACTGAACGTATAGCTTTATAAGCTTTGACACCTTAAATAGATAATATGACATCAAAATTAGATAGATTGTTTGGATCCAAGACCAGAATTACCTTGCTGTCGAAGCTTATGATGGATGCCGATGAGCAATTCTACATTCGCCAGCTATCCAAAGAACTAAACATACCATATGGGATGCTGCACAGGGAAGTGAAGAACTTGGTTTCTTTGGGCATAATTGTTGAGGAAAAGAAAGGTAAAGTTACATTAGTCTCAGCAAACAAAAATCTTCCTTACTTTTCTGAATTGAAAGGGATGATGGTGAAAACTGCAGGTTTGGGAAATCAGATGAGAAATGCTCTTTCAAAGTTAAAGGGAATACGTTATGCTCTGGTCTATGGCTCTTTTGCAAGCGGAGAAGAAACTGAAAGTAGTGATATCGATTTGCTTGTGGTGGGTAATCAGAATGAAGAGGAAGTGTTAAAATCGGTAAGCAAGGTTGAAAAAGAAGTGGGAAGGGAGATCAACTACATACTTTGGAGCGATAAGGAATTTTCAAGTAGGGTCAGGAGCAAACACCATCTTCTAACTGATATTGTAAAAAAACCAATCACTATGCTAGTAGGGGACGAGGATGAGTTTAGACGAGCTTTTAAAAAGTAGAATAATAGGAAGAATAAAGCCCAACCACAGGCTGGCTGTCAACTCAATTAAACGAGCTAGAAGAGACATAGATACTGCCAGAACGCTAATGGAGAACAGTATAATCAAAATAATGATAGAGCCCCGAGGGGGATTTGAACCCCCGATCTTCCGCTTTCTTGATTTATACGAGGCGGACGCATTAGACCTACTATGCTACCGGGGCTCGGTTTGATTCATCTTAATATGGTTTATAATCGTTCTGCACTTAAATCGGTTCATATATGATTCAAGATTCTTATATCAAAAGAATCGTAGCTTGAAGCTGAGACAGAGGAACCACACTTGTATTATGTTCTACTGAGACCTAAGCTTTACTTTTTCTTCTTAACCCTAGGTTTCGCTATGATTTCCATTATGTTAAAGTCAAAGAAGTAAGTCGAGTTCGCCGGTTTAACAACTAAAG
>CAYMHC010000070.1:0-5015 GCA_964390155.1 uncultured Nitrosopumilales archaeon | reverse complement strand
GAAGATGAAGATCATATCTGTAGGGAAGCCAGAGATAAAGGTCGAGCAAGTTGCACAAGCCAGCTAAACTTGAATTTCTTCATTAAGGTTACACAAATTAACTATCAGGCTAGCCTCTTTTCGTGGTCGATACAATTTTTATGACATCTTTATTCTTCAAGATATAATCGGTACCAAGGCGAACTCCTTTTTTTGGATCTATAGCGTATAGGAAGCTCTCACCCAAATCCGTATGAATCTTGTAGGCTAGGTCTCTTGCTGTAGAACCTCCTTTCATAACGTACGCGTCTGGCAGTACACGCCCAACTTTATCCGAGAACTTCTTCTCATCTTCAACGGGATAGACTACAATGCTCTTTAATAGGTTGAAATATGCAGAGTTGATTATCTGTTGAACACCCGTATTGCCCCATACTTTGAAGACTCTATCATTTACAAGATCAAAAGCCTTTTTCTGCTCTGGCATTGACTTCTCAGGATTAGGAATACGAAATGAACTATCCCCTGGTATATATTCCACTAAACTTTTCTCAACCGCCCTTCTTAAAAGTAGCTCCGCCTCAGCAGCGCAAGGCACCGCTAGATAGTTTTTAGTCAATTTCTCTATGTTCTTTGGTGATGTCGATAAATCCGCTTTATTGGCTGCTATGATCATGGGCTTGGATATCATTCTTATAGCACGGCATAAGTTGAAAAGGTCTTCTTCCGTCCACGTAGTTGGCTTATCACGAATAAGTTTAAGAGAATCCATGGCTTCAATGATCTGCTTTTCCGTTATTGACAGCCCGCTAAGCCTCTCTGCTAGCATAGAGCTTATCTTTTGAGTTCCAGATTCAGACGTACGAGACAGTCTTTGCCAGTCTTTTTTTGCTATTTGTAAGAGCCAGAGATTGAACTCTTTTTCTACAAAATCAATATCAGATAGTGGATCATGGGTGCCTAAAGCAACGATCCGGCCTTCCTCGTCAGTTCCTCCAGATGCATCCACGACATGAATCAACGCATCGGCCTTTCTTAGATCGTCCAAGAACTTGTTTCCTAAGCCTCTACCTTTCCAAGCATCGGGCACCAACCCCGCAACATCCACTAATTCTACAGGTATTAGGCGAGTACCGTTTATGCAGATTGAGTTAACAGGATTATCTTTAACTCCCAATTCTTTGCAAACACAGTCAACCCTCAAATATGCTATTCCAACGTTTGGATTAATTGTGGTAAATGGGTAGCTTGCGACTAAAGCATGCGATAGGGTTGCAGCGTTGAAAAATGTAGTTTTGCCTGTGTTGGGCTTGCCTATTATACCTACTATCATAAGTTAGGATTAATGCTGAATTATGGGCTAATAAACTTGACCATAAATTATGATAATTTGTATATTTATCCTAGATTTACTCCTCCGAGTTGCTTTTTCAGAACGTTCTCTGCGAAATCCTTTGCTTCATCCCATGAATCGAAAATCTTCTTCCACATTACGTGCTTAATTTTCGGAAATGCTACATCTTGACTCGAAACTCTGATTTCCACGCTCACTTCAGTATCGCCTATAGGATCTCTCTTTAGATTATCTTTTACAGCTTCTATAAGGAATTTATCTCCTCCCAAATCCTCACCCTGCTAACTTTGTCTTACCTCGGGTTAATGTATTTTGCTATCTTAAGAGAATTTCCAATTATTCTTCTAATTCCCCCATTTGTGGCTTCATCATAAGCATTCTAGAAATTGTTGAACCTGTCAGATCTAAGGCAATTAAAGAAGGTTCCCTAGATCATCTTAAATCTCAGACATTGTTTGATCCAAGATTTCGTTCAAATCTGGGCTTAACGAGACTTTGTTAAGTCAAATGATGATCTCAGCAAGGCTCTATAGTGGATGGCGGCTTAGAAGATATAGCATAAGATACCAGCGTAACCTTAGGCAATTCATTCGTGATTCTATTACTAATTCTCTCTAAGATTTCATAGGGCAATTTAACCCAGTCGGCAGTCATGCCATCGCTCGATTCAACCACTCTTATGGTAACAATATGCCCAAATCTCTTCTCATCACCCAGTATTCCTACAGCCTTGTCGTCTCCTACTATGGCGAACGCCTGCCAGACCTTGTCGTAAAAACCCACTTTCTTCAACTCTTCTTCGACTATATGGCTTGCTTCTCTGCAAATCGTTATCTTCTCTTCTGTTACCTCGCCCATTATTCTTACGGAGAGGCCTGGTCCTGGAAAAGGATGTCTCTTCACTATATCTTCTGGCAATCCTAACAGATGCGCTACCTTTCTAACTTCATCCTTGTAAAGTAATCTTAACGGCTCTAAGAGCTTGAAGGTCATCCAGCCGGGAAGACCGGCCACATTGTGATGGGTCTTTATTCTAGATGCAGGACTTCCAGCCTTCGCGCTCTCTATCACATCTGGGTAGAGAGTTCCTTGGGCGAGCCACTGGAATTCTCCTAGTTTCTTCCCTTCCTCCGTAAACACTTTGATGAACTCCTCTCCTATTATTCTCCTCTTCTCCTCTGGATCAGTCACTCCTTTCATTCTGCTCAAGAATCTATTCGATGCATCTACATAGATCAATCTTATCTTGTAGTTGTCGCGGAATGTCTTGATAATTTGCCGGGCTTCATCCTTTCTCAAAAGACCATGATCGACGAAGATGCAGGTAAGATTTTCTCCTATTGCCCTATAGATAAGAGTAGCAACGGTAGATGAGTCTACACCACCACTCAAAGCACAAAGGACTTTTTCATTTCCCACTTTGTTTTTCATTTCAGATACAGTCTGTTCTATGAAGGACTCCATCTCCCATGACGGCTTACAATTACATATATTGAAGATGAAATTCTTAAAAACGTCAACCCCTTTATCTGTATGAATAACTTCAGGATGGAACTGCAGGCCGAAGATTCTCTTATCTTTATTTCTAATAGCCACAACAGGGCAATTCTCTGAGTGTGCTATGACATCGAAGCCTTCTGGAAGGCGCTCTACAAAGTCTCCATGGCTCATCCATGCTATAGTTCTATCGTTAAGCCCCTGGAAGAGGTCTGATTTGTCTTCGATGATAACCTCTGTCTTCCCATACTCTCTCTTTTCGCTTTTCATTACAGACCCACCTAGCATGTGGGCTACAGTCTGCATGCCGTAGCATATGCCAAGAATCGGTATTCCTAGATCGAAGATCTTTCTATCGCATAAGGGAGCGTTTTTCTCATAAACGCTGGCAGGGCTTCCTGATAGGACGATCCCTTTTGGCCTTTCATAGATGAGTTCTTCTGCAGTAACATCCCAACGAAATAGCTCCGATCTGACTTTACATTCTCTTATACGCCTGGCTATTAAGTGAGTATACTGACTTCCAAAGTCTATTATTGCCATCAAATCTTCTGCCATTATTATAATCCTTTTATGATTATCATATTTATAAAGAAGAACACTAGGTTTTTCGTTTTATGATTTTTGACTAAAATGGAGGTTTGGGCAAGGTCCTTTTGGCAAGCCTACCTGAGTTTGTTATTGTTTTGAATTATTACGTAAAATAAAAGGGTGGGTCTATTTTTCCTTCGCCAGGAAGAGATAGTAGTACACTAAAGCAGCGAAGATACCGCCTATTATTGGTCCAAGCCAGTATACCCAATGGGCGGTCCAGTTACCTGATACTAATGCGGGACCGAATGTTCTTGCAGGGTTCATTGACGCTCCTGTTAATGGTATCCCAACCCAGTGATTCACAGCAATGACCAAACCTATAGCAATTCCGGCAAATCCTGGCGAAGCACGCTTATCGACAGCGGTACCCATTACAGCCATGACTAGGAAGAATGTCAAAATCATTTCGACAAGAAGCGCCACTGTCTCGCTTCTCCCGATGGCTTCACCTGGCAGATTAAGACCGAAGTAGATAGCACTCCCTTGAGGTAGTATTACAGCGTGTAATACCGAGGCTATCGAAGCACCTATTAGCTGAGAGATGATATATAGAATCGCATCCTTTAAACTTATTTTCCTTATCGCCGCCAAACTTAAGGTTACGGCTGGATTTATGTGGGTACCTGAAATATGGCCAAAAATGTATACCATCGCCATAATTACGGCGCCGAAAGTTATGCCTATGGCGAAAATACCTGGTCCAAAATAGTATGGTTGAGGAACTTGCAGGACGACAGAGTAAACGGTCACTGATAATGTGCCAATAAATACCAGAGTGAAGGTTCCTATAAGTTCAGCTAAATACTTCCTCCAACTCCCATTCATAAGGATCGCATCAAAAATGACAAATCTCTTTAAAAACTTTACTAAATTAAGAAACATTGCCTGTTCAAAGAGCAAGTATAACCTATGTAATTTATGAGGAGCAAGGCTCATCTTTTTAAATATGAGAGAAATCTAAATGTTCGGGAATTGGAGCGAAAAAAATACAAGGTTCTTATATGTGATAGCTTTGCTGAGAAGGGAATTGAGAGGCTATCATCGCACTTTGAGGTAGCATATTTGCCAAAGATAACGAGCCAAGAATTGTTAAATAAAATTCATGATTACAATGTGGTTATTGTGAGAGGAAGGACAAAGATAACCAAGGATGTGATAGAAAAAGGGGATAATCTTAAGATTATTGGAAGAGCGGGCATAGGGCTAGATAACATAGATTTAGAATCAGCCGAATCTAAAGGGATAAGGGTCTTCAATACCCCTGAAGCCTCTACGAACGCTGTTGCCGAGCTCACTGTGGGCCTAATGATAGACCTTGCTCGAGGGATTTCAAGAGGAGACCTTGGAATAAAGCAAGGTAACTGGCTCAAGGATGAGCTTATGGGTTTTGAGCTCAAGGGAAGGACTTTAGGAATAATCGGCATGGGTAGAATAGGTACTCAAGTTGCAAGATTGGCTAGAGCCTTTGGAATGAAGATCCTTGTCTTTGATGTTGTTGAACTAGATAAAAATATACTCAATGAAGTTGGAGCAGAAGCCGTATCCCTAGATGAGCTACTATCCTCTTCAGAAATTGTAACTTTGCACGTTA
>CAYMHC010000069.1:0-5070 GCA_964390155.1 uncultured Nitrosopumilales archaeon | reverse complement strand
GCAGTATGGTGATCATTCAAGCAGTAGCGACATTCGTTGCAGGGAACGTGATGTGAAACAAAAACTCTGTCACCAGACTTAAATCTCCCAAACCCATCTCTGGCTTCTACGATTTCGCCAACTGCCTCATGACCAAGCACTCGAGGAGCTTTTGGGACGCGATACCATTCGAGGACATCACTGCCACATATCCCGCTTGCCATTACTCTTACCAACAATTCGCCAGGACCTATTTCTGGTCGAGGCATCTCTTGTAAGCGTACGTCATTATTGTTGTAATACACAGCTACGTGCATTTTGTACCATTCTGTTTTGATAGCGTTAATAAGTCCATCGACTACTTTTTCTCGCCACTTTTGACCAGATCGAATATCTGCTGAGCCTTTTTTGGATCAGCTTTCTCGTGGATAATCGCACGTAGAGCTTTAATCATGGCCACCGGATAATCGTGTTGCCATACGTTCCTTCCCAGATTCACTCCTATAGCGCCCTTCTGAAGGGCATCATAAACAAACTCGAAGACTTCAAGCTCAGAATCTACTATTGGACCACCCGCAACAACCACAGGTACAGGACAACCCCTCACAACCTTTTCAAAACCTTCCTCACAATAGTAAGTTTTTACTACCCTTGCACCTAGCTCTGCCGCGATTCTGCAGCACAAGGCAAGATACCTTGCTTCACGCTTCGCCAGCTCTTTTCCTACAGCTGTAACTGCCATGACCGGGATCCCGTATTCTTCACACTGATCTACAAGCCTAGCCAGATTCATCAAGGTTTCATGTTCGTACTTACTACCTACATAGATGGAGGTTGACACTGCGCTAGCGTTTAGACGGATGGCTTCTTTGACCGAGGTCATGATCCCTTCATGGGACAGGTCTTCTCCTACCATGCTCGTCCCGCCAGAAACCCTGAGAATAATCGGTTTAGTGTTGGTCGGGGCTATACTTGATCTTAGCACTCCTCTCGTGAGCATTATCGCGTCAGCGTAAGGGATTAGGGGTTCAATGGTTTTACCTGGTTCTTCTAATCTGTGGGTTGGTCCTTGAAAATACCCATGGTCTATTGGCAAAAAGATAGCCCTACCGTCACGCTGGATCAGTTGTGAGAGCCTATTCTCCATTCCCCAGTCCACATCAACACCTCCTTTCGAGTTTATTCCTTTTAGCTTTAAATATCCTTTCTTTAGTTTCTGAATGGGAACTTGAATCGAAACAGAAAACTCAAACTTAAAAGGTTACTTCTCATGATAGGTAACTGATCATGACGATCATCATAGCCCATAGAGGAGCGTCAGCATATGAGCCAGAGAATACGCTAAGATCCATAAAAAGAGCTTTGGATCTTGATTCGAAAATGATCGAAGTCGATGTCAGATCAAGCAAAGATGAACACATAGCGGTGATTCATGATGAAAGTGTCGATAGAACAACCAACAGCAAAGGATGTGTTAAAGATTTAGCGCTAGAAGATCTGAAGAAGCTAGACGCTGGAAAAGGCGAGAAAATACCAACTCTTCAAGAAGTAATAAATGCTGTAAAGCATAAAGCAATATTAGTCATTGAAATAAAAGTTCCAGATATTGAAGATTCTGTAGTTAGAATCATTGAGAAAGAAGGTGTAGAAAGGGAAGTCATCATTACTTCATTCTACCATCCTATCTTAAGAAGGACAAAAGAGCTCAACCCGATAATAAAGACGGGAGTTATTTTCAAGTGCCATCCCATTAAACCAGCAGATCTTGCTTTAAGTGCCCATGCAAATTCATTGTTCCCTGAGCACAGATACATCTCAAAACAGATGATTAAAGAAGTTCATGATTACAATTTGGAGATATACCCGTGGACCATCGATGATCCCGATAGAGCCAGTCAATTGATTGGGATGGAAGTTGATGGGATCGTTACGAATAAGCCAGACATTTTGAAGATAAAGACTTGATACATCTTCAATTGTGTAGCGATTCTATTCGTACTCCTTTCATAGAACTCAAGGTTTGAATCGTTTGTTTGCTCTTCATTATGTGAAGTAGCTTTTTGCCCGGCTTACTAGTAAGAAAATCTTCATGAGCAAAATAGCTCACTTCTGCGGAATATGCATCGATAAGATTAAAGTCGTGTTCTACTGCCATGCTTAAAGGTAATAGCGCGACCATGTTTCTCCGGTTCGAAACTAGACCTATTGCAGCATCATATGACCATGCCTCCACTACACTGAAATCCTTCACCATACTCTTGATTCTATTCTCAGTGTAATTCCTCAAGCCTGAACCAATTTTTGGTAAAACAAAAGTTGAACTTGAACCAATACTGGTATCCCCATGAAAAGCCCAGACCATGTCCATTTTGAAGCTTCCTATTTTGTCAATTTTGAAAGGAATTTTTGATACATTCAAAGCCTTTCCGTCCTTGGATGTGCATGCTACCAATAAATCTGCAATCTCATCCCTCATCCAAGCTAATCCATGCTCTAGCCCTCTAAACTCAGCCCTAACTTTTAGGCCAATTCCTCTCAATTCGCTCAAGATGACTTGCGATATAGGGCTCAGGTCTCCAGCCATAATGATGCTAGATATTTTCGTATCTGAGAAGAGCCTTATGTTGACTCCTTCCCCCTTTTCTATTAGCTCGACATTTTCAGGGATTTCCAGTATTCCATCCGCAGAGCTTAGAGATGCTATTGCTCCAGAGCCCCCAAGGATAGGAATTGCAGTCAAACCTTTTTTGCCATGCTTTAAGAATACTGGAAGATACTCCCTCCTTCCCTTTTCTGATACGTGACTTGTCGCCAAACTTGCCCTCAGTCTTCTCTTAGCCTCAACTTTCTTCCCTGACATAGCCCTCAGAAAAGGATCGACGATCAAATCATAAATTATCAATGCTGAGACCGGAAAACCTGGCAGTCCGAATATGGGCTTTTCGCCTATAGCAGCTATTATGGTGGGCTTTCCTGGCTTTGCCGCAATTCCATGAACGATGAGACCTGGATTCCCCAAGCCTTCAAATACTTTATAGGCTAAATCGCTAACTCCGGCTGAAGTGCCACCTGACATTATTATCGCATTAGCTCTTTTCAATCCCTCGACTACAGCTTCACGAATATCCTCGAGACTATCTTTCTTGATACCAAGATAGATTGGCATGCAGCCAGAATTCTGCACCGAAGCTCCTATAGAGTACTGATTTACATCGTATATCTTCGATGATCCTAAGTCTAGGGCCGGCTGTATGAGCTCGTTGCCTGTAGAGAATATGGCAATTTTAGGTTTTAGGAATACTTTTACCTGATCATAGCCCAAACCTGACAATACGCCGATCTTTTCTGCTGTGAGCTCTTCACCTTTTTCCATGACGAATTGACCGTGATAAACATCTGAGCCAGAAGTCGATGAGCCTGAGCCCTTGCCAACCGAAGTGTTGATTATGGCATAATCCCCTTCGATATAGGCATCTTCAATTCGGACTACAGCATCTGCACCCTCAGGTATTATAGCCCCTGTATCTATCTCGATACATTCTTTCTCCCTGATCACTGATACGGATTCTTCGCCAGCAGATATCCTACCTATTATCTTGAGCCTTATAGGATTCACTTCGGACCCAAGGGATGTATCTGTAGCCCTGACGGCATAACCATCTACCGTGGCCCTTGAGAAAGGTGGAAGATCAATCCTTGCTACTATATCCTCTCCTAATACTCTGCCATTAGCCCCGGTAATCTCAACTTCCTCGATTCCTAGGTGATGGGGTTTTATATGATCATGCAGAGCTTTGAGGGCTTCTTCAACTTTGACTAACTTTTTGAAAACTCCTCTGCTCAATTCTACTCCTACTCTTGAATCGGACCGTAAAGAACTACTTCTACATCTGAAGTGCTATCAAAGCCTTCCGAATCCGGTGGCACTATTAGAAAGCCATTAGCTTCTGTGAGGGAGGATGTTGCGCTTGAGCCCAAAACTCTGACTGGTTCAGCAAAGAATTTTTCATTCACTCTCCTAACTTTTACCCTCACATATTTGGCCACGCCAAGGCTAGAAGAGACTTTGGATCTAAGTATGGCTTTAACAACGGGTCTTGGAGGCTCTAAAGTATTGACTATCTTGTACAGTAGAGGCCTTACAATAGAAACAAAGCCTACAATACAAGCAACTGGAAATCCTGATAGCATGAAGATGGGTCTACCTCTTACTACGGCCATTCCAGTGGCTCTTCCAGGCTGAATAGCTATGCCCCTTATCATCAAACTGACCTTTCCAGCCTTTTGAACTGCTTCAGGGACGAGATCTAACTCGCCTACAGAAGTGCCACCGGTGACTATGAGTACGTGATGATTTTCCATGGATGATTTGACTGTTTTTGTGAGGGTTTCGACATCGTCCTTGACAATATTAAGTCGATGAGGCTCTAACCATGGCTCTTTGCAGAAAGCGGATATGGCGTAGGAATTTGTGTTGACCGTTTTATAGGCATCCACTTCTTCGCTAGGCTCTATCACTTCGTTTCCTGTAGGGATTATTGCTATGCGCAACTTCTCAAGGACTTTGACCTTGATCCTTTTCAGTTGGGCAAGCATGCCTATATCGAAGGGGTCTAGTATCTTACCTTTCTTCAGCATTGTCTGACCTTTCTTAAAATCCTCTCCTCTTTGAATGACGTTATCTCCTATGGGGAAGCTCTTAGATACCTCGATTTCATCATCTAAAACCTTGACGTACTCTACTGGAATTATTGTGTCAAAGCCATCGGGTAAAGCTGCTCCAGTGGCTATCTTGACTGATTGTCCTTGGGATCCTTCCATCGACGGACTTTCCCCTATCTTAACTTCTCCTACTACTTTCAACCTTATCGGAAGATATTGAGAAGCCGATAGAACATCCACTCCTCTAATAGCATAACCCTCGAAGGCTGACTTATTTACCTGAGGGGCATCGAAATCCGATATTGTTTCTTCAGCCAAGACCCTACCCAGGCTTTCATCAAATTCTATCTCTTCCATGCTCAGTTTTATCATCAATTTCTTCGAGACAAGGTCTATGGCTTCATCGACCTTTGTCAGCTTTTTCAGAAA
>CAYMHC010000068.1:0-5074 GCA_964390155.1 uncultured Nitrosopumilales archaeon | reverse complement strand
ATAACTGGTCTAAAGCATAGGCTATTGAAATCAGCATCTGATGGCCTAATAATAAGATCTATGAGAAATACAATCTTTGACATGCTAAGTTGTGGGATTACAGCCTTTGCTGACTTTCGAGAGGGGGGAAAGAAGGGGATTCTGCTTCTTAAGAAAGCAATCGAAGGATTGAAGATAAGAACCATAATTCTGGGAAGACCGGATTACTATTTTGATGAAGATGAAGTTGTAGAGAATCATGCCATGCCAGAAGATAGAATTAGAGAAGTAGATGAAATACTGGATATAAGTGATGGGATAGGTCTCAGCGGTCCAAACGAATATACGGACAAAGCCATGAAAGAACTATCAAGGCTAATCAATCGTAAGAAGAAGATTTGTGCCATTCATGCAGGTGAGGATCGATACTCCCTGTCTTTTTCTCTAGAGAATTTCCATCGAAGTGAAGTTGGGAGGGCTTTAGAAAATCTTGATTTAGACTTTATGGTTCATTTGACTCAAGCCAGAGGAGAAGATATAGAATTGGTATCAAAAGCTAATATGCCAATTGTATGCTGTCCAAGGGCCAACTCTATTCTAGGTTTAGGATTCCCACCAATGGGCGAAATGATGAGAAAAGGAATAACCATTGCTCTTGGGACAGATAACGTTATGCTCAACTCAGCAGACCTATTCCGTGAAATGGACTACACGTCAAGAATGCTAAGGGCTTTGGAGAGAGACCCATCAGCAGTATCATCAAAGGATATCTTGAAGATGACTACTATAAATTCTGCAAAGACCCTGAAACTTGACAAAGAAATAGGTTCGATAGAAGAAGGAAGGAGAGCAGATGCTGTTTTCATAAAAAAGGAATCAAAAAACCTTCAATCAATAAAAGACCCTATCAATGCAATAGTGCACAGAGTCAGACCAGACGATATTCAAGCGGTTATGATTAGCGGTGATATAGTTTATGGATCTTTACCAAAGCAGAGATGACAGACCCTATGTAATACTGAATGCAGCCATGACTGTAGATGGCAAGATAGCGACAAAGAAGGGAGAGTCTAAGATATCTAGCAAGGATGATCTTGTTAGGGTTCATAAGATAAGAGCTTCAGTGGATGCCATAATAGTGGGGATAAACACGGTTCTTGTTGACGATCCTTCTTTGAAGGTGAAATACTGTGAGGGAAAGAACCCTACAAGAATAGTCTTAGACAGCAAAGCTAGGACTCCTATAGAATCTAGAATGATTTCGGACAAAGATGCTCCCACCTTTATCGCCGTTACTAAAAAAGCATCAATTGACAGAGTTAATAGGCTAAGAAAGGCTGGAGCAAAGATAATTATATGTGGAGAAAGCGAAAAAGTCGATCTGTCTATCTTGTTCAAGGAGCTTAAGACTATGGGCATAGAGAAGGTTCTTGTGGAAGGTGGTGGGGAAGTCAATTGGAGCATCATAAGCCAAGGCTTTTTCGATGAGTTGCAGGTCACAATAGGGCCTTTTATCGTTGGAGGAAGGGATGCCATAACCTTGGTTGAAGGTGAAGGTGTAGAAAAAATGGAAGAAGGGGTTAGAGTGAAACCCCATAAAGTTGAGCAACAAGGGGATGAAGTGGTCTTGATTTACAGAGCATCAGGGTGAGATTTTGAAGAATTATCTTCCAGACCTAACTTGGCAAGAAATACATGAAATCAAGAGAAGGACTGACAAAGTTCTTATCCCAATGGGAAGTTTGGAGCAACACGGTCCACATCTGCCTTTATCTACAGATACCATAATAGCCTTTGAAGTAGCGAAAAGAGTGGCAGAGAAACTAGACATCGCCCTAGCCCCTCCAATAGGCTTTGGCTTCTCCATAGAACATATGGACTTCCTTGGAACAATATCTCTCGACCCTTCAACTTTGATTGCTCTTTTGAAGAGTGTGTGTTTAAGCTTGGTAAAGCACGGCTTTAACAGAATCTTCATAGTAAATGGTCATGGCGGCAATAGAGCGATTATAGAAAGTGCCATTCAGCTCATGAAGAATGAATCTAATGCATCCTTTTATTCCTTTACGTTGCTGAGTGTCGTTCAGAAGTTTTTCAATAAGATAAGAGACTCTTCAGAGGGTGAAATAGGGCATGCGGATGAAATTGAAACATCTTTGATGTTAGCCATCTGCCCAGAAAAAGTGAAGATGAACAAATGTGTAGACGAGTCTCCCAAGCTTCCGGTTCATTTAACATTTGAGGCTTCTAAAAAAGAGGTCACGTTCGCATGGAGGACAAAAGAAATAAGTGAATCAGGGGTGATTGGTGCTCCAAGCAAGGCCTCAGCAGAAAAGGGACGGCTGATGCTTGACTATCTGGTAAATGAAATTGCCACAATTGTCAAAGACCTTTAATTCTATTGGGTTTTTATGGAAGTAATCTGACTCTCGTCGAATTGTAATTTGTCTAGTGCATCACTCTTTTCATCCTTTGAGATTCTCAATATATTATAGATAGTCGATCTTTGAGCAGGAATTCGTCCAATATCCCTTATGAGCCTTCTGAAATCTCTTGGATGCAAGAACTGTCCGTGAATCGAACCAGCAGCCCTCGATATGCTTTCATCCATCAATGTACCTCCAAGATCATTCGCACCAGCGTTCAAGCAGAATTGTGCAAACTTTGTTCCCTCTTTGACCCAAGACACTTGTATATTCTTTATGAAATCGTTCAGCATAATCCTAGATACTGCGTGCATCTTGACAACCTCCGACCCAGTTGCCCCGGGTCTAACACCTTTGATCAAACCTTTCTTATACATTGGAGCCTCAGAATGGACAAAGCTCAATGGCACGAACTCTGTTATACCATGAGTTTCTTTCTGTATGTCTCTTATTGTGGCTATGTGCTTGGCTTTATGCAAAGAATTCTCAATGTGCCCATACATTATGGTTGAAGTAGTGGGTATGCCAAGCCTATGGGCCGTCTTGATCACATTTATCCAGTCTTTGGTTTTTATTCTACCAGGAGAGATGATTCTTCTTATTTCATCATCAAGTATTTCTGCAGATGTGCCTGGAAGGCTACCTATGCCAGCTTCTTTTAACATTTTCAAATAGTCCTCTACGGTTGTTTCTGATCTTAAAGCGCCATAGACTATTTCTTCGGGAGAAAATGCATGAATATGAATTTCAGGTAATTCTTTCTTTATAGCTTTGCAGAGCTCTATGTAAAGATGCCCATCCATGTGAGGCAAGAGTCCAGCTTGGATACAGACTTCTGTTGCCCCTTTTTCCCAAGCTTCCTTTGCTCTTCTTACTACTTCTTCTATTGGTAAGAAATATCCCTCTTCTTCTCCGTAACCTTTGCTGAAGGCGCAGAATCCGCACCTCTTTATGCAGATATTAGAGAAGTTGATGTTACGATTTACAATGTAAGTGACTATGTCTCCAATTTTCTGACGTCTTAGCTCATCAGCAACAAGTATCAAAACATCCATTTCAATATCTTTGGCTTCGAAGAGCTCAACTCCTTCCTCCACAGAAACTTCTTTACCATCTATGGCTTTATCGAGAATGGATGCTATTACGGGGTCTATTTCGTGATGTAATCTCTCAAATAGAGAATGAATTTTACTATGATCGGAATTGGACAAACTCAATCAGAAACATCCCTTCACAAAACCCTCATGATTAACAAGAGAGATTATATAACCTTTAAGAGATTTGGGCAAGAGATCATCTCTATTTAATATGAACTCAGGATATATGGGTAGCCTAGCCTTTAAATCAAAGCCTTCTTGATTAGTTAGTCTCTCAAGAGCCTCTATTTCCGGCCATGGCGCCTCTGGATTTATGAAATCTCTTGTAATAGGGGAGACTCCGCCCCAATCATTTATCCCCGCTGATAGATAAGCACTGTATTCATTGCTAAGATTTGGTGGTGCCTGTATGTTCATCTTACCAAGGAAGATGATTCTAGCTAAAGCTATAGTCTTGGCTATGTCTTTTACATTAGGCTCCGGATGAGATTCCATAGGAGTTTTTGGCTTTGCCCTGAAATTTTGAATTATTATCTCTTGGATGTGCTCGTACTTTTCGTTGATTTCCTTGATAGCATAAAGAGAATCTACTATCTCCTCAGGAAACTCTCCTATTCCTATCAACAAGCCTGTGGTGAAAGGAATCTTCAGTTGGCCAGCGTTTTTTATCATATCCAATCTTAACGCCGGTCTTTTGCTTGGAGAGAATTCATGAGGTCCTCCCTTGTTACATAACCTATCACTGACATTCTCGAGCATCAATCCCATGCTTGCGTTTACTTCCTTCAGATCCGCCAACTCACTCCTCGTTATCACTCCAGGATTGGAATGTGGAAGAAGTCCTGTCTTCTTTGTTACCATATCACACATATTCCGCAAGTACTCCACCGTGCTATTGTATCCTAATTTCTTCAGCTCTTCATTGACTTCTGAATATTTTTTCTCAGGGCTCTCACCCAGAGTAAAGAGGGCTTCTGTGCAATGGGCTTTGCTCCCAACTTCTGCAAAAGATATAACCTTGCTTGGTTTCATAATTTCGGCATCTTCATCATTAGGCTCTTTTCTAAAGCCGCAATATCCACATATATTTCTACAGACATTCGTCAAGGGTATGAATATCTTTCTAGAATACGTTATGCGCTTTCCCTTAGTGGTATCTCGAACCATACTGGCTACAGACGCAAGTACTTCAATGTAGTTGCTCCTTATTAGTAAGTAAGCATCTTCTTTCTTAGTCTCTTTACCTTCAAGGCTTTTGTATAAAGCTTCCTTGACCTCTGAATCAAGCTCTTTATCTTCAAGAAAATCAAAGATTTTCTGATCTGAGCTTGTGGTGCTCAATTGGCTAGCCTCTTTAACGCACTGCCAAAATATAATCGTATTATTTAATTATTCATGTGCCGAATTTCATATTTATTTAGTACCTTTAACGAGGGTTTGGGCATAATGGTTATAGTCAGCATAACGATGGACTTGGCGTTAGAGGAAGGCTGTACCTACGCTGGGGGCTTGGGTGTATTAGAGGGTGATAAATTCTATTCTTCATGAACTAAACGGCAAATTTCAATAATA
>CAYMHC010000067.1:0-5182 GCA_964390155.1 uncultured Nitrosopumilales archaeon | reverse complement strand
GCATAACTAAGAAGGTCAAACCCAATGCTTTAACTATAGTAGGAGGCCAGCACTTCACGGTTACAGCCCAAGAAAGTCTGAAAGCTTACCCCGAGATAGATGTAATAGTTCGTGGAGAAGGCGAGCAGACCCTCACAGAGCTGGTTAACGCATTAATGAAAGAGAAATCTCTTTCTCAGATAAAAGGTATTTCATTCAGGCATGATGGAGAGATCATACATAATCCCGAAAGGCCCTTAATAGAAAACTTGGACGGGTTACCTCTTCCAGGTTATCATTTTGTAAAGGATGTGGTTCACAGATACCATTTTACCATGATGGCAGGTGCCAAAACTAGGTATGCTTTGATAGAGGGATCAAGGGGATGCCCATATCGTTGTACCTTCTGCACACAATGGAAGCATTGGAACGGCAAGTATAGAGCCAAATCTGCTAAGAGAATAGCGGATGAGATGGAATTTTGTTATCAGAACTATGGAAGCAGATTCTTCTGGCTTACAGATGACAACTTTGGTATGGGCAAGCGCATGATGGATTTATGTGATGAGATAATCCAGAGAGGGTTTTCCGATGAAATTATGTGGTTCTTTCAAGCCAGATGCGATGACATTGTAAGGGAAAAAGATATTCTACCCAAAATGGGAAAGGCAGGAAATCGTTGGATACTGTTCGGGGTAGAAAGCCATAATAAATCTACCCTTGATACCTTTAACAAAAATATCGATCCTGAGGATTCAAAAAGATCGGTAAAACTGCTAAAAGAGAACGATATTTTTTCCCAAGCAATGTTTATCATTGGAGAAAGGAAAGACTCAACAGAATCCATAGCCAATATGAGGGAGTTTGTCAATGATATGGATCCCGACCTTTCGATATTTATGATACTCACACCTTTTCCAGGGACAGAAGTCTATGATAATGCTCAAAAAAATGGATGGATCGAGGATCACAACTGGGCTAACTACGATATGGTTCATGCCATTATGCCCACAGAACATCTATCAAGAGAAGAAGTGCAAGAAGAACTTTACGGATGCTATCGGAGTTTTTACGGATCGTTTAACAGAAGATTAAAGGGGATATTCTCCAAGAACAAACTGAAGAGGAGGACTTACAGATACATGGCCAGTCAAGGCATCACGAGACAGTTAAAAGGTCTATTTCTAAGGTAAGATTTTCTTGTCTAGAAAGATTTTTCACCATCCGAATCTCTTGTCCCTAATAGTTCTATCATTCTTTGGAATTTCTTTCTTTGTAATTGTTGCCTTTTCCCCACCAGCATATTATGAATATTCTCTATTTCGAAAACCGATAGTCGGCTTAATTTTTGGACTGATCTGCATTTCAGGATCAATTGCCGTTCTTTCATCAAAAGAATGTTCAAGGATACTTCATTTCAGAAAAGAAAAGGATGTATCAGATAAACGATACAAATATCAAAAGAATCTTATTGTCCCTAATACTTCTCTCATTCTTGGTTTGAAGATAGTGCATGGGCACCATCCCGATTGTGAAAAATTCTCTGCTCATGAATTTCGAATAAGAAACAAGACCTTTTGTACAGGTTGCACAGGGCTTCTTTTTGGAGCACTGATAAGTCTACTAGGAACTCTCATCTATTTCTCCCGCAATTTTTTGGTTCCACCCTTTCCTATTGGTGTTGGTCTTTTGGGAGTTGCTTTAGGCCTGCTTCTTCCCTTGCTCAATCTTCAACAGAATATTCTCCGCGTTTTTCTTAATGCCTTCTTCGTCTTCGGGATATTTCTGGCCCTAATCGGGATTGATAGTATAATGCAAAATCTGTTCATCGATATCTTATTGATCTCATTGAGCATCTTTTGGCTCTTCACTAGAATATCTCTATCACAATGGAACCATCAAAGAATCTGTCATGGATGCGAATACAAATGTAAATTGGAAACAGTATAGATTAGCTCTAAACATTAGACTGATCGCTTTAAATATTGCTCTGCAATTTATTACTTGAATTAGATGGAGCTATTTGATTTATTCATTGGATTAGGAATTGGCTTCATTATAGGGTCTTTTATATTCTATATTTCGTTGAAATCTTCGAAAAAGCAACCCAAGGAAAAAGCCGAGGCATCCAGCGTCAAACCTTCTCACCCAATCACCCAAGAAAAGCTCATTCAGATGCCTGAGCTCGAGAAAGCTCGCAAAGAGTTGAATGCTCTATCACTCGAAAAGGATTTGTTAGCCAGTGCTCTTACGCGTGTATATGAAGCAGAGGTTCAAAACAAAATAACAAAAGAAGAGAGGGAACAACTCTCCAACAAATATCGTGAGCAATTTAAAGCCGTGGAAGAGAAGCTGAGCAATGCTGAGCTATTGATAGAGGTTGGAGAGCTAGAAAACCTTAGGGATGAACTCATAGGCTTATTCGAGAGAAAGATAGGACAAATAGAGGATAGGTTGGACAAAGCCAAAGTTAAGCTTGAGGAGATAAGGGTTCCTATTACAAAGCCTCCCCTAACAGTAAAGATGGAGAGAAAAGAGGAAAGGCCGAAGACAAAATCAGAAGAAGCAAGGGTCGAGGATAAGGTCAAGGCTTTGAGGGAAGAGGTTTTTCAGGCTCTAGATAGGCTGGAACAGATAGATATTGAAGGGTAGGACATGCTTAATTATTCCTTCAAAAGAGGCGAACTAGGTGGCACAATTGGATGTATTTGAAGTTATGAGATCTAGGCGAAGCATAAGAGAGTATAAGCGCAGGGAGGTTGAAAGGGAGAAGTTCATGATAGAAAACCACTTCAAGAGATTTTACATTTTGAACGTTGGTAGGCTATAAATTACTGTAGTTTAAGCTTGGAAAGGGTGGTAGAGGTAGAATCCGAAGAAATTACAGATAAGATGGCTGAGAAAGCCCTTGAAAACGTAAAGGACAATATGATAATCGGTTTGGGGAGTGGCTTTGCGGTATCGAGGTTTGTCTACGCTTTAAGCAAACATATGGAGAAGAATCGAACCAAGGTCTTGGTAATACCTTCATCATTGCAGATACAAATCTTTGCCGAAAAAGCCGGACTGGAAATAGCTCAACCAAATCTATTACCTCTCATCGATTTAGTAGTTGATGGATTGGATCAGATAGATAAAGGCTTTAATATGATAAAGGGGGCAGGAGGCGCACTTCTTAGAGAAAAGTTGTTGATTAGAGCTTCAAAGAAGGTTGTAGTGTTAGCCAAAGAGGATAAGTTCGTAGAAATTCTGAATGGAAAGGTGCCTATAGAAGTTTCGCCCTTCGCTCGCAATTATGTCTTAAAAGAGTTGGAGAAGTTAAAAGGGAAGCCCGAGCTGAGAGTATTGAAGAAAGACTACCCAGTATTTACCGAGAATGGCAACATAATCTTTGATACAGACTTTGGGCTTATAAAAGACCCCCGTTTTCTATTGGGTAAAATAAAGGAAATAACCGGGGTCGTTGAAGCAGGCATCTTCGTAGAAAGAATTGACTTAATTTATATGGCTTTCAGAGATGGCACCATAAAGAAGATAGCTCCTCATTAATGTTAATCCTACTAGCCAATTTACCGTAGAGTTAATTAAATCGGAAAGTACGATCGGAACCTTCTTTCTTTGTTCTAGTATTTTCGTGACGACAGATACACCTCTTTTGACCTTATTATGTAATTCCTTCTCTGCTTCTTTGAGAAGCTCTCCATAACCTTCATGTATTAGAACATCCTCGAGTGTTCCCCGAGGTAAGGAGTAAATTTGATGGTTGTGGGAAACTGTGTGTGGGCAACAACTCCGCTACTTTTGGCAATAATGTTGATCTCAACTTGACGTGTAAAAGAAATACATAGGTTGTATAATAGAAATTGAAAGTCAGGAAGTCATTCATAATTCTGGCGATCGTCGTCCTCCTACTCTTGAGCATATCCATACTTATTTTTCGAACCAATAGAGAGGTTCCATCGATTGATCAGGAGCTTCTCAACGCAGCAAACTATATCAAAGACAGATACGATCCAAGGATAGGACTTGTAAGCGAATCCGAAGATATGGGAAGTAATGTTCCAGATGAGACTCCCTGCTACAGGACTTTTTGGGTCTATAGCGACAACCTGTGGGCATCCTATGCTTTGAAACCCTTCTACCCCGGGATTGCAGAGAACATCAGCAGATCCATCTCACCGTACATAGCCGAGTATGGCCTCTCGCAGTTGTTCGAAGTCATTCTCGGCATCAAAATACCTACGCTCATCCATGAAGGGAGTGACATAAAGGTTGCAACCTACACCTTCGATGGCGTTAATTATACCGTTTGGGTGGACAGGCACACGCCTGAAGACGGAGGAATCTTCGGAGATGCTGAACAATACGCGGACCTTGCCTTCTATCTCTCGTTAAATTACTTTCTAGACAGGAACTTCACAGCTTCTGAGTATTGGTTCAGAATCGGTGAGGGGATGTGGAACGACTATGGCTTTTTCGACAAGGCTGCGAATCAGACTGGCCGCTACCAGAACTACAAACTAGGGCTGTACCTATTCACGGTCAAGGCTACGGCATTCCCATCTTCAATTGACGATTCGGTCGAGAGGGCCGCTTGGTCCTATCAAAAAGAGAACGGAGGTATTGCCGCACAAAGCTATTTTAACGGAACCATCTACGGCACAGCCAATGTGGAGACGACATCAGCCCTCTTACTAGCATACAACGAGGAGTTGATAAGGAAGTTCCATCCTCAGGCTCCGTTGGATCCAATCATAGTTATATGTATTATCATTGTGATTATGGCAATAATTCTAGTTTTCATCTTTACGAGGAGAGAGAGTAGCAACCAACGGATCAAATGGGGCTATAGACTCAACTATTTTAAAAGGAACTTGGAGCTCTAACAATCGATTGTCGTGGAGAACTTGCGGTAACCAAAATATCCACGAGAAAGCATAAGCAACTACAAAATATAGGCATAAATTTTGGTTTCTAGTTTACTACGTTCTATCACCACAAAAGCACTCCTCTTTTGACATAGGTGAGAGGGATGTCACTTTGATCATCGCGGCGGGTATTGCAGTCATAATGGAGCCAGAATAGAAGATATTGAGAAGGATTATTGTCTCCTCCAACCTACGTGGACAAGGACGAGCCTCAAATTGAAGATTCTACCAAACAAATGGTATCATTCTATATTTCACTTTTTGAACATACTCCT
>CAYMHC010000066.1:0-5378 GCA_964390155.1 uncultured Nitrosopumilales archaeon | reverse complement strand
TTTTGTGTGTCCTCTCAATTTGAGACCGTAAGCAAGGTTCTTGTAGACACCGGCATTAAAAAAAACTGTCCTTTGGAAGGTCATAGTGCTTCTTGACCTGAGCTTGTCCATGTTTCTATCATTGATCTCCGTATCATCAAAGTAGATTTCCCCATTAGTCGGTTTTTCGATGCCAGCCATAATTCGTAGCATGGTGGTCTTTCCTGACCCGTTGGGACCTATTATTGCTAGAATTTCACCCTTCATGACTTTTAGACTTACTTTATTGAGCGCCAATGTCTCTACATACCTCTTAGTTACGTCTTTAAGTTCTATAAGGTAACTCATGCTTTACGCCTCTGGATAAGATTCATAACTAGGCTCACAAGGGCGACTATTGTAAGTAATATCATGGCCATCGCTATTGCCAGAACTACCTCGCCTCTAGTAGTCTCCAAAGCTATAGTAGTTGTCAAGACCCTAGTAATTCCTCTTATGTTCCCTCCGATCATAAGAGCAATGCCAAGCTCGGCTATTGCTCTGTTGAAGCTAGCAACGATGGCAAGAAGAAAACCATTCGAAGATTCTCTCAGAACTGCTACAGAGGCTTGGGTCTCTGAAGCACCCAGAGTCCTTGCCAGATCTCTTATCTCTGGGTCGATGGACTCTATAGCACTGGTTACAAAACTAACAGTTATTGGCGTTATTAGGATGGCCTGCCCTATCATGATTCCAACAGGGGTGTATAGAATATCCAAGGAACCTAGGGGACCTGACCTTGAAAAGAAGAGATAAAGAATTAATCCTAAGGCTACGGTTGGAATGCCCAACGAAGCGTGAAAAAGACTCTTCAAAGCAGTTCTTCCTCGAAAACTCCTTAACCCGATAATCAAGCCTATAGGTATGCCCAACAAAGCCGAGAGGAAGGTGGCCGCGCCAGAAACTAGAATAGATCTCGTCGTTATATCAATTACTGTAGGATCACCAGAAAAAATGAGTTTAAGGGCTTCGATGAGCCCTTCTAGTATCTCTGAGACCATCAGGCATCATCGAATTCAAGTGTACAATTCAGGATGATTGTCTCGATACTCTGGAGGGCATTCCTCACCATTTATGTAGGCTAGGTCTTCGATCCAACTCACAAGGGCTGGGTCAGTATTCTCTTTCAGCAATTCCACCGCTGGAAAGAAGAGGCTCTGACCGAAGTCTTCTTGCCCATATTCCTCGACTGAATTCTGACCCTCTTCAGAAATCAAGAATTCTATGAAAGTTATGGCCCCCTCAAAGTTCAAGCCTTCATTTGTGCTCGGATTTACTGCTATAGCACTATAGACATTGAGTAGATCTTGACCCTGATCCACCAGCACTACCAAACTTATCTTTCCAGGGGCCGGTACGCCATAATCATAGTATGCTAAATAGGTACCTAAATCGGCAAGAGTGTAACCTGAATAAGTATTTGCGATGCCTAGAGTTCCTCCCATACCAGTGCCTGCCTCTATGTACCAATCTTCTTCCCTCAACTCATCGGGATCATAACCAGCCAACGTCCATAGCAACTTTTCCTTTGCATGAGTACCAGAACCGTCACCCCTCGATACCCATTTTACCATTCCGTCCCTGCCGGCGTCGACAATCATTGTCAAGGCTTCTATGGGCGACTTGTCCGTTATCCCCGCAGGGTCTTCTGCTGGACCCACGATAACGAAGAAGTTGTAGGAAATTATCTTCCTGCAGAGACCATAGCCTTCTGTCATGAAAGTAGATTCAGCTTGTGGGTCATGTACAAGCACCAAGTCGGCATCTCCTCTTTTGGCATGTTGTATTGCCAGACCTGTCCCAACTGATATGAAGTAAAGGTCGATGGGATACTTAGCTTCAAATTCATCTTCGATTACATCAAGGAGCCCAGTATCGAAAAGGCTTGTCGTAGTGGATACGACTAGCTTGGACCTATTGCTAGCAAAGGCACCCATATAGTAAGCAGTACCCAGGATTGAAATGGCGATGGCAAAAATAACAAAGCTAGCCCATATTACAGCGTTCCTTTTCACATTCGTCACCGTTATATTACTTCCAATATATCGACCTTTATATCTTTATCGATATATCGATGAACGCTAATGGGGCATCAAAAAAGCCAAAGCTATGGAAAAAGACTATCATAATTGATAAACGTAATTTGGATCGGAATCGATCCAAGAATTTGTTATTTGTACTTCTATCGAACTACTAGAAGTCTGTCATTACGCGAAACTGATCAACTTCTTCCAAACCCATTTTCTGAAGGAATGCTCTTGCAGCTCCAGCAACATCTTTTGCCGCTGTGATCGCTCTGCCAACCACAATTATGTCTGCCCCTGCTTTCAAGGCAGTCTCCACATTACTGACTCTTATTCCACCTGCAACCGCAATCAACACATTTCCACATACTTCCCTAATTTCTTGAATGTTGCCCCACGCATACTTTTCATTTTCCACATCTATAGCTCTGTGGAGTTCCAAAATGTCAGGTTTAATCTTCAGCTTCTTGAGTATCTCTACCGGATTTGCAACGTTTATAGTATCCATCAAAGAAAAAGCCCCGATTTTTTTGCACTCTTCAATGAATTTCTCCATTGTTTTTATTGGAGCAAGACCCGAAAAACAAATAGCATCTGCAGTGGCATCTCCTGCTATTCTTGCTTCAAGGTTTCCTGTATCAAGAGTCTTCAGATCAGCGACAACGACCGATTCAGGTCTCAACTGATGGATCTTCTGAACAACTTCAACTCCATATCTCTTAATCAATGGAGTTCCAGCCTCAATTATTATTGAGTCGCTTCTTGGCAAAGCCCTTGTTATTCCTTCAACTCTTCTCCAATCTGGAATGTCAAGAGCAACTTCTAGATAAGGAGGTTTCTTCAAATTGTTTATTCTGAACCCTATCATGCCATGTATGGCCTTGTCCTTCTCCTCTAAAACCTTATCTATGCTGGGAAAGCTTTCCAAAGCCCTTCTCAAAGCAAGCTTTGTCGCGGCATAGTTGTACCGGTATATCCTCTGGTAGTCTTTTCCCCTTGGGTGTATGAAAACCGAAACGATGACAACGAACTCTTCTGCTTCTTCTTTAGCAATGATTCCTTCTTCTACAGCATCTGCAACTGCCTTAGCGACAGCACTCTGAGCAGGACCGAAGATCTTCTCTGCATCTTCAAGGTTACCCAAAGTAACCTTCGGGACTATAAGAGTTGAAGGTTTGCATGGTAGATTTGGTCTGATCACGGCAAGGATGGGGGTATGTCCCATTCTCGGTTGTGCAATTGAGTATGCAAAGGCGGTACCTGCAGGACTGTTCTTTTTACCCATGATAAGATCTATGTGTGCAATCTCGGGTTCCTCGCCAATGAGAGCTTCTCCGACAAAAAAGTCAGTCATACTGATCTATCTTGTACTCATAACCCGTTCCTTTTGCAAATTCCACGAGTTCACTTCTTTCGTGCCATATTCTGATATGAATGAAACCTCCCCTATCGTCCAGACCCATTACTTCTCTGGCAAACGTTGGAAAGTCGGGAGGTAAAGTTTTATTGCCTCTTAACAGATAATCAACATAATCTTTAAGAAAAGTTATCCTGCCTTCTTTGCCTTTTTCCTTTAACTTGACCTTGAGTTTTTTGTAAAAAACACTTTCTTCTTCAGCTTCACTCTCGCTCAAGATAACCACAAAAATCTGTAAGTTCCTTTGTTATTAATATTTTCTTGCTTTTTGAAATTTCTTGATACAGATCATGCAAAATATGATCAATGGCTCATGGATATTTTTGGAAGCAGAGGAAGAATAGCTTAGCTGCAAAGGCTATATATCTTTATAAGTATAACGGCTTCTTTCAATCTAATGGTGAAGCCAAGGTATAGCCATGGTTTTGCTACATGGCTGGAGCAAGATGGAAAGTATCTGATAGGGCAGAAGGAGGCCCTGATACTAGAGGGCATAAACACTATAGGCTCTTTCATGGGGACTGCCAAACATTTAGGAATATCCTACGCTCACGCTTGGAACACTGTGGACAGGATTGGCAAGATATTGGGAGAGCAGATCATAGATGCAAGAAGAGGAGGAGAAATGGGTGGAGGGGCTAGACTCACCGAAGCGGGTTTATCAATACTAAGAGAATACAAGAATCTTGAAAAAAGGATAGAGGAGTCTCTCTCATATGGGGCAGAAAGACCATTAGCAAAGTCGATGCTTTTCAGCCATGATGTCAAAGCTTCAGATCTATCAATAATCGGGAGCCATTGTATTGGCATAGAAATCATCTTAGATTTGTTGATGAGAGAGTCAAAGTTCATTCCAGAGTTGGCCTACGTAGGATCATCTGGAGGATTGGCTGCTGTAATGCTCGGAGAGGCTGACATAGCAGGAGTTCATCTTCTTGATGATGAGACAGGTCAGTACAATTTTCCTTTCCTCAAGAGATACTTCTTAGAGGATAAAGCTGTTGTGATTAGAGGATATCTGAGAGAGCAGGGATTTCTCTTGGCAAAAGGAAATCCAAAGAGAATTAGAGGATTTGAGGATCTACTCAAAAAAGACGTTAAGTTTGTGAATAGAAGTCTAGGCTCTGGGACAAGGGCAATGCTCGATAGGGAAATGAAGAGAATTGCGGAGAAGATTGGTCTGAAGCCCATTGAAATACCAAAGAAGATAAGAGGATATAGCATTGAAGTCAAGTCACATGTAGAGGTTGCAAAGGCTGTTAAAAATGCTAAGGCTGATGTTGGGCTTGGCATTAGAGCTGTAGCTGGAAAATATGGGCTTGACTTTGTCCCTTTAGCTGAAGAGCATTTTGACTTTATCGTGGACGAAAAGCGCCTTAGGAAACCTCTTGTGAATTCTTTCATGGAAACACTGAGCTCTGAAAGGTTCAAGAAAGAAGTTGAAAAGCATGCTCCTGGAATCAAGATAGTCAAAGAGACTGGGAGCATGATCTATAAGCCGTAAAGTTATCGGGAAAATTTATGAAAACATTTTCCTTGGAAATCCAAGGTAAAATCCTTAAGGGTTTTTTCGAGACAAGATTGAACAGATTCTCGGCTTTGGTGAAGCTTAGTGAAAAGGAAGTCAGATGCTTTCTGCCGAATCCTGGTAGGTTGAAGGAACTCTTGATCCCTAATGCGGAAGTCTTCCTTAAGGAGATGCAGGGCAAAGATAGGCTGACCATATACGATCTTATAGCGGTAAAACACGGCAAAGAACCGGTATTCATCGACTCAAGGATGCCCAACAGAATCTTGCTGGAAGCCCTCAAGAGGCGTAGAATCAAAGAATTCTCAATGTACGATGATGTAAAGCCTGAATTCAGTTTTGGTCATAGTAAGTTTGATTTTTTGTTGACTTATGGTGTTGAAAGATGCAT
>CAYMHC010000065.1:0-5415 GCA_964390155.1 uncultured Nitrosopumilales archaeon | reverse complement strand
GTCAAAGATGACTCCCAGACTATAGGTAAAGGATACGGTTCTCTGTGCGCCTTGAGTGGAGCGATAAACATGCTCCTTAGATCAAAAGGGATTTCGATCATAAGACCTTCACTGGCAAAGGATTTTCCTGATTCGGAGGAGAAAAAGAATGCATGAACTTTCTTTGGCCTTAGCCATATTTGAGACTGTTAAAGGAATACTAAAGGAAAAAGAAGGCAAAGAGGTGATAGTATTAGAAATCGAGCTAGGAGAGTTGACCATGATAACCCCATCACAGCTCAAATTTGCACTTGAGACCATGTATGAAGACGAGCCTTCTTTTAAGAATTGTAAGATAAAGATAGATGAGATTGAGCCCCTTTTTGAATGCAAAAAGTGTAGGCATTCTTGGATACCCAATCTTTCTTTAAGGTCGCCTATGATCAGCCATCTTGAAAATTTAAGTTGTGTGCATTGTATGGATACCTACTTCACATCTATGATTTGCCCTAGTTGTGGCTCTAATGAAATAGAAGTTATTTCAGGAAAAGAGTGTATTTTGAAGGGAATGAAGATAGCAAAGTGATCCTTGGCATCATAAATCTTTGACTAGATTACATTCTGACCCACAATTGTTCATGTTATAGAAATTCAAATGCCATATGCTTATGTTTGTTTTGGCGCCCTGGCCGGGACCTTCAGACCTTTACGGATCAAGTCTTTTGAACCCGGGTCGGAGCGGTGACAGCGCCCCATACTAGGCCGAGCTATACTACCAGGGCAGCCTTTAGGCGATATGACTGGTTAAGGGTTCAGTTAAAAATTTTTCCCTAGATTTCCTCTCTTCAAAATGCTTCTTGACACCTTGCCAAGTATCTATTGAAACCTCATACTAACTAATTCATGGGAAGCCTAAATTACTCATCAAAGAATAATAGTTGTTGAAGAGCGAAATTAGCATAGTCGCATCTTTATCGATGATAGTCTTCTGAGTTATACTAGGGTCGATTATAGGCGCGCCTATCTTTTGCTCCTATATGTGAAAAGCTTCGGTGTGTTTGATACTACGGTCGGAGCTTCAATATCTGGAATCGGGGCGCCACTTGATGGATACTTCTTTGGGATTTCATGTAGTGATAGGCGATGTGGGATTTTTGTTTTGGCCGTTAATGTCAGGACATCTTACAGATGTATGCAAGACTTCCATAATACAGCCCTTGCCCTTTCAGTTCACACCTATATTGATGATCATAAACGTGCTAATTCAGATCAAGCTTAAAGATCCTACAAGCCGAGCTCATGATAAGATCAAAAGACAAAAGATATTATAAACGACTTAATCAGAGTTGATGAGGCTAAAGGGCCCGTAGCTCAGCCAGGTAGAGCACCGGTGAGGGGAAATAGATGAAGCTAGCATAACAGCGATGGAGTTCCCCCTTGGTGAAGCTTTTATCCTGGCGAAAGAAACCCGGGGGTCCCGGGTCCGAATCCCGGCGGGCCCGCTCCTTTAACGGTTCTTGAATAGGTTTCTTAATATGTCTCTAGTGATGTCCGCTGTCACGATTGAGCCGCTGATAGAATTCGGTGAACCTAGAAAGAAGTGACTCTGGAGATCCCTCAGGATAGGGATTAACATGATTGTGTTAATTTGTATTTCGGTTCCCCCCTTCCTTGTATATCTATCCTGCTTACATTGGTTCGGATGGGCTTGTCCGGGGTTCCAATGCTTAGATATGGCCCCAGCTAAATTTGATTATAAAGAAGATGAGTGTAAGAATCTCGATAATAGATGTAAGCAATAATATGATATTGAAAGAAGTAGCCAAGACATTTGACCAGTTGTCAAAAGACTCCAAGTCAGATAATGCGTGAATATGGTAGAAAAAAAGGTTTAAATAAACGGAATATCGCATCGTTATATTAGTGTTTTTGTGTCATCGTTTGGTATAAATAGGATTTTTTCTAAAATAGGTGATTATAGTGGAAAAGAGTTCTGACGAGGAAATACGTGCTTTAAAGATTACCGGACACATGTTTGTGCCTAAGCACGAAATATTAGCGCCTGAAGAAGTGAAAGAAGTCCTAAAAAGCTATAACGTTAAGCTAGAGCAGTTTCCCTATATTTTGAGTACTGATCCAGTCATCAAGGAGATAGGGGCAAAGCCAGGAGATTTGATAAAGATCATGAGGAAGAGTGAAACGGCAGAAGAGGCAGCATATTTTCGTTATGTTGTGGAGGGATGATCATGAAAGCTGATAAATATGATTCTTGGGTTATCATTCAGGATATGCTTGAGAGAGAGGGCATTGCTCGCCAGCACTTAAACTCTTACAATGAATTCATTTTGAGAGGCATAGAGAGCATAATCAATGAAATTGGCGAGGCAGAGATAGAGGCAACGGGAGGTCCTTACAAAATAAGGTTCGGTAGAGTCTCCATAAGACAACCTAGGGTTGTGGAGATAGATGGTTCCATTAGCAATGTCCTGCCCATGGAGGCAAGGTTACGTAACCTGACCTATGCTTCACCTCTTTATTTAGAGATGAGCATAATAGAGGGCGATTCTGTTAGAGAGTCCCAAAGTCATTATATTGGTGACCTTCCAGTTATGGTTAAGTCCGATCTATGCCCCCTACATAAGATGAACAGGGAGGAATTGATCCAAGCAAGTGAAGACCCAGAAGACCCTGGAGGTTACTTCATCATTAATGGTTCTGAGAGAGTTATAGTGGGGCTCGAGGATTTATCCCCCAATAAAATCTTGGTAGACTATGAGAAAAGCGGGGGGGTTTCACTATACAAGGCCAAGGTTTATTCATCCATAGTCGGCTATAGAGCAAAGCTTGAATTAACATTAAAGCATGACGGTGCCCTCTACATCAAAGTTCCAACCTCTCCGGTCGATCTTCCTTTCATAATAGTAATGAGAGCACTAGGAATTCGGCCTGATAAGAAAATAGCTGAAATTGTTTCACTCAGAAAGGAAGTTCAGGATCTTCTGGAGGTATCATTTGATAAGGCAAGTGAAGTAACGAAGCCAGAGGAAGCTTTGACCTACATTGGCAATAGAATCGCTCATGGAATGCTCGAAGAGTTCAGGATAAGAAGAGCCGAGTCATTGCTAGACTGGGGGCTTCTACCACATTTAGGTAGATCGCCCGAGTATAGAACGGATAAGGCTCTATTTCTTGGGGAGGCTGTATGTAAGCTTCTTGAGCTTAAGCTTGGTTGGTTGGAAACAGACGATAAGGACCACTACGGCAACAAAGTCATAAAATTTGCTGGACAGATGATAGCCGATTTGTTCAGAACGGCTATTCGAAACATGGTAAGAGATATGAAGTATCAGCTTGAGAGGATGGGCCAGAGGAGAGGCATAGGTGCAGTTGGAGCTGCCATAAGGCCTGGAATAATCACCGATAGATTGAGTAATGCTATAGCAACTGGAAATTGGGGGAGAGGAAAAGTTGGTGTTACGCAGCTTCTCGACAGGACCAACTACATCTCAACCTTAAGTCACCTGAGACGTATCCAATCTCCGTTGAGTAGAAGTCAACCAAACTACGAGGCAAGAGACCTTCATGGCACACACTTCGGGAGAATCTGCCCTAACGAAACCCCAGAGGGGTCCAACTGTGGTCTAGTGAAGAACCTTGCCCTTTCTGCTGCAATCTCTGTCGGCGTACCAGAAGCCGAAATTGTGGACAGGCTGTTTGAATTGGGAGTCAAGCCTGTTCAAGAGGCCAATGAGGAACTCAAAAAAAGTGGTTGCAAAATCTTCATAGAAGGTCATTTTGCGGGCTACGTAGAGAATGGTGAATATTTTGTGACTGCCTTCAGGAAGTTGCGCAGACAAGGGCTTATAAACTCAAATGTTAGCATCTATCTTTACAGACCAAAAGATGCGAGAGGCACCAATAGAGTTTACATATCTACTAGCTCTGGTCGAGTTATTAGACCTTTAGTCATAGTAAGAGAAGGAAAGCCTCACTTGACCAATGGAATGATAACACAGATCTCAAGAGGAGAGCAGACTTGGCGCGATTTGCTGAAGGAAGGAATCATCGAGTTATTGGATGCAAATGAAGAGGAGAATTGCTTCGTTGCCATGGATTTGGATTCCTTAACTGAGAGGCACACTCATCTTGAACCTTCAACATCTGCCATTTTTGGAGTTTCTGCTTCCCTAATCCCCTACCCTGAACATAACCAATCACCGCGCAACACTTACGAAGCCGCTATGGCAAAACAATCTTTGGGATTCCCACCTACCGTTTTCTCTTTCTCAACCTATGTGAGAGGGCATATGCTGGTCTATCCTCAAAGACCTTTAGTTAAGACCCGCTCATCATCTTTGTTGAGATTAGACGAGAGACCTACAGGGCAGAACTGCATAGTTGCTGTGCTGTCTTTTGAAGGATATAACATAGAAGATGCAATAGTCATGAACAAGTCTTCCGTGGATAGAGGGCTTGCACGCTCATTCTTTTACAGACTCTACGAGGCAGAGGCCAAGCAGTATCTGGGAGGTATGAAGGATGAGTTTAAGGCGCCTTCACCCGAGGATAACGTGAGAGGATATCGTGGCGAAAAGTACTACCGCCTTTTGGAGCCTGACGGAGTGGTTATGCACGAATCTAACGTGTATGGCGGAGACGTGATAATAGGCAGGACAAGCCCGCCCAGGTTCATGGAAGAGTATAGAGAATTTGAGATCAAGGGCCCATACAGGAGGGACACGTCTGTGGCGATAAGGCCTTCAGAGACTGGAGTTGTGGGAGATGTGTTCATTACTGAAAGCAAGGACGGTGGTAAGATGTTTAAGGTAAGAGTTAGAGACATGAGGGTCCCCGAGATAGGAGACAAATTTGCTTCTCGACACGGTCAGAAGGGCGTGGTAGGTCTTTTGGTGAATCAAGAGGATATGCCATACACAGAGGATGGCATTGTTCCAGACATCATAATAAATCCCCATGCCTTCCCGTCGAGGATGACCGTCGGTCAGTTTGTAGAATCTATAGCAGGAAAGGCCGCGGCAATGAGAGGTGGCCCTACAGATGCTACTGCATTTTCTGGAGAAAAGGTGGAAGAGCTGGCGAAGATATTGGCCGAAGGGGGCTTCCATCCTCTAGGAAAAGAGGTAGTATATGATGGAAAGACAGGTAGGAAGTACAATACGGATGTATTCATTGGAGTAGTATATTATCAGAAGCTCCACCATATGGTAGCTGACAAGATTCATGCAAGAGCAAGAGGGCAAGTTCAGATGCTTACAAAACAACCCACTGAGGGAAGGGCAAGAGGTGGTGGATTGAGATTTGGGGAGATGGAGAGGGATTGCTTGATTGCCTACGGGGCATCAATGGTGCTAAAAGACAGATTGTTGGATGAGGCCGATAGAACCGAGATTCATGTTTGTGAGAGATGCGGCCTGA
>CAYMHC010000064.1:0-5474 GCA_964390155.1 uncultured Nitrosopumilales archaeon | reverse complement strand
GCTTGGCTATTTCAACCGCCTTCAATGCTTCTGCCCTTGGAGGGTCGATCATGCCGACTAGTCCGAGGAATAAGAAATCCTTCTCGATACTATCACCGCTTGAGGGGTCAAGACCCACAGGAAGTACTCTCTCAGCTACCCCCAGTGTTCTTATCGCGTTGCCAGCCATATCTTCATTAATTGCCAAGATGCGCTTTCTGTCTTCCCCACGCATTTCCTTTGGTTGCCCATCTTCGATAAAATACTTGCAGCGCTCCAAGACAATTTCGGGGGCCCCCTTCATACAAGCAATAAGAGTACCATCTTGAGTTGAGTGAACCGTTGTCATGAGTTTGCGCTCCGAGCTGAAGGGAACTTCCCCTACTCTGGGATGAAGCTCTCTGACTTCTTTTTGCCTCAAGCCTATCTTCTCTGCTAGCACGACTAGGGCACCCTCTGTAGGATCACCCTTTACAGTCCATTTGCCGTTGTTTGTCTCCAGCCTTGCATCATTACATAGCAGGGTAGCTTTGGCGAGTCTTGCCAAAGCGTTCTTTGAGTCAGAGTTGATGGGTCTTCCGTCATGAAGCACATCACCTTTTGGTTCGTAGCCGGCGCCTGTGACATCTAGTTTTTTCCCAACCAAGTAAACCTGCCTTACCGTCATCTCTCCCCTAGTCAGCGTGCCCGTCTTGTCTGAGCATATTATCTGAGTGGCGCCCAAGGTTTCAACGGCAGGCAACTTCCTGATTAGAGCGTTCCTCTTGGCCATTATGCGTACACCTATGGCCAATGTTCCAGTTACAATGGCTGGCAGAGCTTCTGGAACAGCGGCGACTGCTAGGGCGATACCGAAAAGGAGGACCTCAAGAAAGAAATCTAGGTTAATGAAACCGAATACGAGGTACTCTTCCGCTACTTCGACTACAGCTATCACAGATATTACTACCAGCGCTATTAGGCCAAGCTTTCTACCTATCTCGCTCATACGCCTCTCAAGCGGCGAGCTTTCTGCTACTACAGCTGTAACTTCCTTGGCGATCTTGCCGAACTCTGTTCTCATTCCTGACGCAGTCACAATCGCCTTTCCCTTTCCATATGTGACTGTAGTACCTGAAAACGCCATGTTGGTTCGATCCATCACAGGAATCTTCTCTGACAATACCTTCGCATTCTTCGTAACAGGAACTGACTCACCTGTCAAAGGTGCTTCGTCCACTTTGAGGTTCACTACTTCGATCAATCGCAAGTCAGCTGGTATTTTGTCACCGGATTCCAGAACAACTACGTCCCCAGGAACCAGATCTTTAACTGGTATATCCTTCTCTTTCCCGTCCCTTATGACCGTGCATACTGGGCTCAGCATCTTCTTCAGCAATTCCAGGGTTCTTTCAGCCCTGTATTCTTGGACGAATCCTACTATGACTACGAAGAAGACTATGACTGATATGACTATTGCGTCTATCATCTCTCCTAAAAATGCTGAGATGACAGTAGCCACAAGCAAAATGCCCAAAAGTATGTTTGCAAATTGCTTCAAGAAAATCTTGACTGCTGAGACCTTCTCTACTATCACAAGCTCGTTTCGGCCATATATGGCCAATCTGTTTTCAGCCTCAGTGTCAGATAGTCCTTTTTCTTTATCGGTGCTTAGCGTCTGTAGCACATTCGCTACTTCCATTGCATGCCAATTCTTCTCTGGAAGAATTGCTTGAGGTTGCTTAAGTTGCGACATCATCTAGCACCTTGGCGATGCATACACGCTCCACTATCCCGTTTGAGTTGAAAAATTGCAGAAAATAAAAGGGTTAGTCTCCTTGAGGGAGAGTCTCGGTGCTCTTTATGCCTTGTAGAGACGATATCTTCTTTGCCAAATCCTTGAGCTTTGAGAAGTCCTCAGCCTCTAGGAAGATCACTACGTCGAAGCGCCCGAATACGAGGTACACATCTGTAACTCCCTTCAACCCCTTTGCTTCCTTTAATATGCTAGGAGAAGCTGTGGCTGTGGCTTTTATGAGCACTAAACCATTTATCATAGTTCACACCTCCAAACCTATGAGGGTTTCAGTAGCAAATACACCATCCGTACTCCCTATTTTCAATGTCAAAGCACTGAGCTCCTTCAGGTTTGCAACTTCTGCATCTGCAACCACGTCCGTTCTTCCAAAGACTGAGAAGGCAATTCTTATGCCTTTCATCTCGCTTACTTTCTTCTTTACTTGATCGTACTTGGCTGGCTGTGTCTTGATCAGTAGGCAGGCCTTCATGCCTTAGCCATAACCTATGCCTTTAATATGGATTTTGGAAATAAAACCATCTTTTATGCAAGAGGTTCCTCTGCTAATATCTTAAAGACTTTGCTAAATCACGTATAGTATCTATCGAATAATCTTGAGGGTATGAGAATACAGTGCTTTTGATGCCCAAAGATTCTATCTTCGATAGATAATCCTTGAGTTTTTGAGAAGGCATGGATATTGAAAACTCGTCAATGATGTTTTGAGGTATTTTGTCTCTCGATCCGACCAATTCTCTGTAGAAACCGAATATCTTCAAAAATCGCTTTGAAGCTCCCAATATGATTGCAACAGATGATGATCGAAGAAGTTTGTAGAGCGCATGATCATAGACAGTATAGACATAAGAAGGTGCAAAGATTCCAATCTGGATTTCCCTTCCAACTATTTTCTGTATTTCGTTCATAGCCCATTCTATGATGCGTGGAGAGCAAATGTTTAGATGCACATAATCGAAGAAGTGAGCTATTTCAAGCGTTTTCGGTCCTTGAGCACCCAACCCTATGTTAAAGCTCAATCCCTGATTCTTTGACCTTGTCAATATTTCAGACTTGGCTTGTACAAGAAATTCAGAAATTCCCCTTGACGATTCTCGTAATATTCCCACCGTTCTAAGCTGATTCTTATCCCCCGGAATCAAACAAAGTTCAAAACGATCTCCATAAGCTTTGATCAAAGAATAGAAGGCGCTTACAATCTGCTGATTGGTATGCAAAAAGGGAGACAATCCCAGTCCTATACGAATTCTTTTCGTTTTTGATGCTATGGCCGAAGCAACTACAGGAACATATCTTTGGCTAGGCATATCACATACCCAAACGGAATCCAACCCCAGTCTTTCAGCCTCTACACTCTTCTGCACCACCTGATCTATGTTACTCTCTGAATTCAGATGGATACCGTATCTCATGATCCCCACTCCCTTACCACGCTTTCTATGGAATCTTTCCAACTCAATCCATAGGGAGGGCCAAAGACTACTTCATCCACACCATATCTTTTTAGAGAAAGAAAACTATCACAGATTTCCTTAGCATCGCCGAATATGCTGAAGTTCCTTATGAGCTCTTCGTCAACAAGCTTTGATGCTTCTTTTGCTCCTGACCTAGAGACTACATCTCTTACTCTCTGAGCTTTTTCATCATCAATTTTGCATAGCTCCAAAACCTTTTTGGGTGTGTCAGAAATAACTACGGCAACCACTTCTTTTGCCATTTCCATCCCTTTGCCATGATTGATCAAAATCGTCGGAACCCAGGCCACAGTGGTAAAACTCTTCCTCGATTTCCTTTTTTTCAATCCTTTCTTAACTATGCTCGTAGCCTTTTCTACGTATGATCTAGGACCGCTGATGATAACCCCATCCGCCATTTCTCCTGCCGATTCTAGTAGTTTAGGACCTCTTGCTCCAAAGTAGATGGGAATATTGAAATCACACCTGGCCGAATAATTGCTGAGAACAAATCTGCCAATATTTGTCACCTTTTCGCCTAACCACATTCTCCTGAGAAGATTTGTAGCATCTCTTAGAATCTCTAGAGGTCTGTCAGCAACTAAGCCCTTCTTGGCTAAGTCTTGAAGACCCCCTATGCCCAAACCTAAAGCAAATCTTTCTTCATAATCCAGCTCCCTCAGTCCTGTTGAGGCTCTAGCTATTGTTGAAATATTGCGTATCAATGGGCTAGTTATGCCTATGCCAACCTTTGTGGACTTTGTTTTCAAAAGAAATATGCTTACTAAAGTGAATACATCATGGAGGCTATCTATGTCTTCTCCAACCCAAATCCTGTATATATTCATTCTATTGGAAAAAGAAGTAAACCAGTTTACTTTCTCCAAAGATGCGCTGGTTGTAATCCCTATGCTCAAATTCATTTGAGCCACATCATTTACCTCAAATAAGATAATGAACATTTAAGATATAAATCTAGAAGGAAAAGAATTAAAGGAAAGATCGGGACCCATCACAGTTCGTTGTCACTGCAACCTAAAGATATACAAAAGGTGAGAAAGATACTAGGGTTGACTCAGAATGAATTGGCAAGGCTTTCTGGAGTCAGTCAATCGTTAATAGCGAAGGTAGAGGCCGGAAAGATGGACCCCTCTTTTTCTAAGGCTACGGCTATCTTTGAAACTTTACAAAAATTGCAGTTGAAGAATTCAAAAAGGGTAAAGAATGTGATGACAAAGGAAGTCTTGTTCGTAGGTGCTGAGTCTACCGTTGGTGAAGTAGTAAAACTGATGTATGAGCACGCAATATCCCAAATGCCCGTTTTGAGTGAGAATGAAGTAGTAGGAAGCGTATCTGAAAAAGTTCTAATAGAGAAGTTGTCAAAGGAGGAAAGTAGATCGCTCTTCATAAAGAAAGTAAAGGAAGTGATGGAACCGCCTTTCCCCACTGTAAACGAAGATACTCCCATCGACCTTTTGATCCCCATGTTGAATTTTTACCCGGCGATCTTGGTGATAAAAGGAAAAAGCATAGCGGGAATTGTAACAAGGGCGGATTTGCTCAAGCCAGAATAGATTAAATATATATAGACAGATTATTTAGGCTTAGGATGATATGAGTTGGAAAAGGATCGAGCAATAGGCGCTATAATTCTGATAGTAAGCATATTGGTCATAGTGGTCTATGGTTGGCTTCTCTTCTTCACTATGTACGAGCTGATGGTTTTAAAAATAACAGTCTTTGTAGCTCTGGCACTAATACTGGCGATATTGGCTTGGATAGGATGGACCATGGCAACTACTCCACCACCAAAGCCCATAGAGGCTGAGTCGGCTCCATCGATGAAGTCAGAACAAATGCCTAAAGAGGAAGGCAAGTAGAGTCTCGCAATATCCAAATTAGATTTGGCGTTCAGGGAGAATTATTTAACAAGTCAAGAATAATGAGAACGAATTGGTTAGAAAGCTCATTCTAGTTGCAGGCATGCCTGGCTCAGGAAAGTCCGTAGTAAGAGAAATTGCAGAGGAGTTAGGTATTCCAGTTCTTGCAATGGGCGATGTAATAAGGGAGGAAGTAAAAAGAAGAAGCCTAAAAGAGGAGGCAGAAAGCTACAATCTAGTCATGAAGGATATTAGAGCAAAACTGGGTGCTCAGATAGTTGCTGAAAGAATAGCAAAGAAACTAAATGAAACCCCAGAATCAGTTCAGACACTTCAGGGCTGTTAACGAGATGCTTGGCTGTGACT
>CAYMHC010000063.1:0-5493 GCA_964390155.1 uncultured Nitrosopumilales archaeon | reverse complement strand
GAGGACCGGTTGTATTAGGAAATGTCTTTATGGGCCTAACATTTGCAAATAGATCGAACCTCTGCCTTATGCTCACCGCAACGCTCTTTGGAGTCCCTGGCCTTGGTATGGTAGTTGTAGGTCCTTTGAAGCACGCTACTGATTTCTCAAGCATCTTCCAAGTTTCAGGAGGTATAAAAGAGTCTCCACCATGCTTCTCCCACCACTCTAACCCTGCGTCGCATGGTATTAGCTCTACATTAGCCTTACTTGCGTCTATCACTTTTATCATGGCATCTACTAGCTCTGGGCCTGTTCCATCACCACGGATTACTGCAACACTCTTCTTCATAGGATTTCATCGAGGGCTCGATTTAACTACTAGTTAAGTTTTATGTAATGATGCTAAAGTGAAGAATGTTAATTTTCTTTTTTATTGATTCAGTAAAGAACTTCAAAAGTTGTGAATTCATCTTTATGCTCTTCCCATCTTATGTCTATGTCTGTTACTTGAGCTTTGTACGGTCCTATTCCACACCATTTTAACATCTCCATCACCTTATCTCTACTACCCTCAAATACTGCCTCAACTCGCCCATCCAAAAGATTCCTGACCCATCCTTTCAGGTTAAGCTTTAGAGCCATCTTTTTTGTACTTGATCTGAAGAAAACCCCTTGTACAAAGCCCGAAATATAGACGTGAACTCTTGCCTTATCCATCCCAAATCTAAACTATTCCCATGGAAATTTTCTAAACTTTTTGTAGTACTCTATAAGGCCACCGGCTTTGAGCATCTTTTCTAGGAATTCAGGTTGCCTGTTTGCCTTCATAACCTTACCATTTGATAGATTCTTGATGATCCCTTCGCCCAAATCTACTTCTATTAGATCGCCTTCATTGGTCTCTTTTGATATACTTTCGCAAATGATTGCCGGCAAGCCGATATTAATAGCATTCCTGAAGAATATTCTTGCAAAACTCTCAGCTATGACCGCAGATATGCCACAAGCTTTAATGGATACGGGAGCCTGCTCTCTACTTGAACCACAGCCAAAATTTCTGCCTGCAACGATTAAATCGCCCTTTTTGACCTTCTTCGAAAATTCTGGGTCTATGCCTTCCATGCAATGCTCGGCCAGCTCTTTTGGATCGATGCTTCTTGCTTTATACTTGTAAGGTATTATGACGTCGGTATCAATATTATCAGAAAACTTCCAAACCCTTCCCTGCAAGAACATCACCTTAGGTAATTTCTAGGATCAACTATAGCTCCTTTGATGGCTGAAGCAACCACCGTCGCTGGAGAGGCCAAGTAGACTTTTGAATCTCTTGAGCCCATTCTTCCTATGAAATTCCGATTACTACTAGATATGCAGACTTCGCCAGCCCCGAGTACACCACAATGAGTACCAACACATGCTCCACAAGTTGGAGATGTTATAGAAGCACCAGCTTCCATCAGAACGTCTGCTATTTCGTTTTTGAGAGCGTATTTGTAGACCGATTTCGATGCTGGCGTAACTATAAGCCTTACGCCTTCCTTCACCTTTCTTCCTTTAAGCATCTTTGCAGCTACCATCAAGTCTTCAAGCCTAGCATTTGTACAACTTCCTAGAAAAGCTTGGTCTATGGGTATTCCTTCAACCTCTCTTACAGCCTTAACATTATCGACGCTATTAGGTAATGCTACATAAGGCTCCATATCCTCTACCTTTTCTTCTAAAATTTTGTCATATACTGCTTCTTTTCCAGCATGGACTTCTAACATAGGCTCCCTTCCCAATGGCATCAGGTATTCTCCTGTAATGCTGTCCATTTCGACTATTCCTGCTTTAGCCCCTGCTTCAACGCTCATGTTACAGAGCGTTGCCCTTGAATCTATCAAGAACTCTTTTACTACACTGCCAGAGAACTCTATGGTTTTGTAATTGGCTCCTTCGCTTGAAATCTTGCCTATGATGTAGAGAATCAAATCTTTAGCGTACACTCCTTTTTGTAATTTACCATTGAATAAGACCTTTATAGACTCTGGAACCCTTAGCCAGATTTTGCCACTCGCCCATATGGAAGCCATCTCTGTGCTTCCTACACCAGTAGCGAAAGCCCCTAAAGAACCTTGAGTAGTTGTGTGAGAGTCCGCTCCTATTATCAGCATCCCTGGCACCACAAAGTTTTCGAGCATGTATTGATGGCAAATATTGCCCTCTTGTATATGGCATTCTTGAGTCTTTGCAAACTTCCTCATGATTGAATGAAAGTTGGCTATCTGCTCAGAAGAAGCAGGATAGGTGTGATCTATATGCAAAACGACCTTTTTACTGTCCCATATTTTTTTTATCCCCAATTCCTCAAAGACTTTTATGGCCAAGGGAGCTGTTCCATCGTGGGCCATCGCAAGATCGACCTTTGCCACTATTATATCATTAACTAGTGCTGCTTTCCCAGCCTCATCGGACCTTTTTAGCGAGAGAATTTTCTCACTGAAGGTCAACCCTTGATCGGCCAGGATCTTATCCTGAAAGTCTTTGCTAACCATGTTTTTGTGTTGCATCAGCAAAACCCTAATTCTGACCGTTGATAAACTCTTCGCTGATAGCATCATGAAAATAAAAATCTTTCATATTGAAAATTGTCGATGAAGCCAGCGCAATCCTAAAGGAAACTGATACCTTTTTTCTTGACAGCGCAAGTGATGAAAGGACAACCAACACATTCTTAATTTAGTTTTTCATCCATCGCATCTGCTTTTGCTATCTGTATGATACCTAGGACAAAATCTACAAGAAAGTCCGCAAACTCCAATCTCGGGGTATTTGATTTCCATAAACATTGATGCTAATTATTACTCTATTTCTTAGAAGCACTGTCAAATCTACTTGCAACTACGCTCCAATTGATGGTTCTGAAAAACGCCTCAACATAATCTGCTCTTTTTAGTCCATAATCCATCATAAAAGCATGCTCGAAAACGTCCATGATCAAAATCGGAATTGCTCCAGAAAGATGACCTACGTCGTGCTCGTTAATCCATACATTGAAGAGACGTCCAGCCATCTGATCATAATAGAGCACTGCCCATCCAATACCCCTCATCGCTCCAGTAGCTTTGAAATCCTTCTCCCAACTTTCGTATGATCCAAATTCCTCGACAATTTTTTTGAATAATTTAGAGTCTTTGTTAGGTTCTGAGCCATCTTTTATCATATTACCGAAATAATATTCATGAAGCCTCATGCCATTGAATTCCCATCCGAATCTTCGCTTCAACTCTGCAAACTCTGGCGTTCCGGTCTTTCCATCTTTTAAGAGCATACTCAATGCATCCGCCAATTTGTTTGTGTTGGTAACATAGCCTTGGTAAAGAGTAAAATGGTTTTTCAGCAGTTGGTCGCTGAAACCTTTTGTTCCCAGTAAATGTTCAAAGTTTTTTGATTCATATACCATATCTTATCACCTGTTTAATAATTGATTTATCTTTTTATGTTTTATCGTTTTAGCACTAGAAGCTGAAGAATTATCAACGAAGATCATGTAGGGATTTAGCTATAGATGCCACTGTAAAGCCAGCAAAAAATCCACCTATGTGTGCCCAATAAGCAACCCCCCCTAAGCTACCTATCAAGACGTATAGGAATTGCAGTACGAACCAGAAGCCTATGAATATCAAAGCTGGAACCTTGATTATTCTAATTAAATAATACCATATGGCTACACTAACTATCCTTGCCCTTGGGAAGAATATTATATAAGCTCCCAAAACTCCCGAAATCGCACCAGAAGCACCTATAGCTGGAATCCAAGCATCTGCTTCGTTGAACATAGTTGTTACGTACGAGTGAGCCAAACCGCCCACTATCCCAAAAATCAAGTAAAGAAATAGAAACTTCACATGTCCAAATCTATCTTCGACATTATCCCCAAAAACGAATAGATAAAGCATGTTCCCCAAGATATGGAATACATCGCCGTGAAGGAACATAGAGGTGAAAAGAGTGAACACTCTCTCTCCGTTGGTAACGAAAAAGGGTATTTCCCCATAGTCTATTATGATTCTGTCGTATAAGCCGGAAGATATCTGCCATATGAATACAACTACATTGATCAAGATTAAGAACCATGTTATGACCGGCTTTGATCGAGTTGGATTCTCATCGTATAATGGAAACATCGCCTTTCATCTTTATGGAGCAAAATCTATGCGGGTTGCTTTTAAATCATGCTTTTTATTAATTAAAGTTTAAAACTTTGAAATATAAGTCAATTAGCATGAGCTTTACAGAGGAAGAGATAAAGAGAGCGGCGGAGCTGAGATTGTGGATAGAGACAAGGATAGCCGAGTTAGAGGGAGAGATCGAAAAATTAAGAGAGGCTTTGATGATAATAGATAGCATACTGCGCACTACAAGCTTTAAAGTGGCATCAGAACTTGCTCCTCAACCTGCTGCTAAAGAAGAGCCTATCACAATTGTTGCTGAAAAGTTGAAGCCCTCCGAGGAAGAAATCAAAGAAGTACGCCAACTGAAAAGGTCCAAGGATGGTTATTTATTGGGTAGTGCCTACATCTCGGGCTCAAAGTTGGTCATAATCCCTGCGAGCGATGTGCGCTTAGAAACCTCTACACCTCCTCTCAAATCATTTTTTATTGATAGAATCCTTGAGGGGATGAAGAATAGAGATCAAGAGAGCTTATCGCAAGGCAAGATAAGGAGTGAGGAGATGATAAATTATAGTATTGAGGAAGAGAACAATGTGATAAAGAAGATCGTAATAGAGAATTACAGGGATAAGAATAGGTTGAATGAAATCATGAACACAGCCACATGGGCTTTCACTAGAATGCTAGAGAAGACGAAATAACTGAAATAGGAAGTTTTAAGAGGCTGAAGTAAAAGGGGTGAGGTTATGGTTAGGGCTAAGAGAGGCAAAGTCAAAGATAGATGGCGTGAAAAGAAGTGGCTTATGGTCGAGGCTCCGCAAAGCTTTGGAAGCATGGTCATAGCTTCCATTCCTACTACAGACCCTGAGAAAGCTATAGGAAGGGTTTTGGAGACTACTCTTTTTGATCTGTTAAAGCAGGACCCTCACCAGTATGCAATAAAACTGTTTTTCAAAATAACAAAGGTAGAGGGGGATAGAGCTCTCACAATACTAAAGGATCAAGAGTACTCGAGAGATTATCTTAGAAGCCTCGTCAGGCGCGGCTCATCCATGGTGAATATGATAAGAGATTACACAACTGCGGATGGCTTTGAAGTCAGGGTTTATGTAGTAGCCTTAACACAGTTCAGGATAAACTCTTCAAGAAAGCATGCCATAAGAGAAACCGCTCATAAAGTTGTGAGTGAAAAAGCTTCCAATATGATATATGATCAGTTTGCTCAAGAAGCAGTATATGGAAAAATGGCATCGGATATATTGAATGAAGCAAAGAAGATAATTCAGATAAGGCACGTAGGAGTGAGGAAGATGAAGATCATATCTGTAGGGAAGCCAGAGATAAAGGTCGAGCAAGT
>CAYMHC010000062.1:0-5602 GCA_964390155.1 uncultured Nitrosopumilales archaeon | reverse complement strand
AGCAGATATCATTGGAAGCATGAAAGCAGTATCTGCAATTCCGATGAAGCCCATTAAAGCAGCTAGAGGGAGAGATGATTTCTTGGCCAAACTTTAGTCTGTCCTCTTATTTCTAATTCTTCATCATTATATTGAGCAATATAAAAAACCTACACCAAAACGAGTCATCAAAGTTCTAGAGTTCAAAGGATATCATTTTATCACACGTATAATCGGTTGGCTTCTTCTTCTATTATCTCACCAACCTTCATGAAGTAAAGCCTTGTGGCATAAGGCATTGATTCTAGATTCTTTTCTATGGCCTGTATCAAGAATGGAACCGCCCGCTTAGATGCCTTGAGCTGGAACTTCATCCATAGAACAGGGTCTTGCTTCATAGATATGCTGTCACAGAGATCTTCGGGGCAAAGGGATTTGGCGTCTTTTTCTACTATTTTGAACCAGTATGACAAAACATCGGGATCAAGGCCCAGTTTCTTCTCTTCGATCATCTTCAACAGCTTGTCTATTGCATTCATCCCAATTTCTTCACCCATGGTGATCAGAAAGAAATAGACCGCTAATCTTAAAAAATCTATTGGGATTCAAAAGTTAGACGCTACTGGCTGAAAATTAAGGGTTCCTTCTAACCTTCTTTGGACTTAATTCTTCTGATATGTTCTTGACTCACTTATATCCACCTTTTCCTCGTACAAAGCTAGCTAGGAGGTACCTCGTCGTTTCAGAATGCTCCCAAGAGCTTAATCAGAATCTGAATTGGAGAAAAACCTGTCGATTAGAGATATAATCCTCCCAAGTTCCCGAACGGCTTCCTCCTCGCTGATCAGCATTTCATGAAGAGAAGTTCCAGAATTCAACCAGCCAACTCTCTACATCGTGTATCAAGCACAACATACCTAATGTTTATGTCAATTGCGTAGAAAAACAATTAGGGAAGTGGATTTTAAGAAGGAGTGAAAACAAATGACAGATGAAGAAAACCGAATCCATCGTCTAGGCTGGATCAGCAGAAACTTCAGGACAAAACTGTTGATTTTTTCGATCTTCGCTGTTGCTTTCATTCTTGTCGCTGGTCTTTTCATGTTCGTTTACATACCACCAGGACACGCCGGTATCTTCGTTGACCCGGCTACAAAAAGTGTGTCTGATTCCGTAGTTGGACCATCTTGGTACATAAAAATGCCATGGGTTGAATACAAGCAAATCTACATAGCAGTCGATACTTTAGGGATGTGGGGAGACGGGACTGATCCTTATGCAGATTATCCTGGTGTAGATTCGGAAAGTTCAGATCTTCTGACAGAAGAGATAGACATACTAATGAGATGGCAGTTGGACCCAGCTAAACTAAGAGAACTATATCTCTCATATCCATACTTCAACTGGGAAGATGCAATAATATCCTCGATAGCTAGGGAAGAAATAAGATTCAAAACAAAAGAATTTTCTGCTATTGAGACCATCACAAAAAGAGATGTCATAGCCTCCGAATTAGAAAGTGCGATCATACAAAGATTAAAGACTGAAGTAAGTTTGCACGGTGCCGTCATCAACTTTGAACTAGATTTGAGAGATATAAAACTACCAGATGCTTATACAGCCTCTATAGAATTGAAACTTATTGCTGAACAGGATAAGCTTCGTGCTGAATTTGAACGTGAAAGAACACTAATTCTAGCCAATGCGACAGCCCAAGCAGTCATAATTCAAGCTTATGGAGAAAGCCAGGCAAAAATTGTGGTTGCTGAAGGGATTCAACAAGCAATACAAATGATCATAGCTTCATCGGGTCTTCAAGCCTCAGAGGAGATTGCCCAGCTCTACATATGGGCCGAGGCGATTAGAGAAGTTGCCTCTGAGATAGACATTCTAATCATCACAACTGGCGAAGATGGCATTCCCATAATATATCAAATACCACCCTCTAGCTAATCTCTCCACTCTTTTTTTTAGAAAGAATGAAAATTGGGAGAATATGGACGACCAATCTTTGATCTGACCTATTGGAAAGCTCTGGTCTAAGGGACTTCCTTCTTAACCTTCTTCGGATTTGATTCTTTTGGCACGTTCTTGATTCGCTTCTATCATGCTAGTTGCCTTTGACGTCACTTTCATATAGTCTAAATAGAGCAAATGACACAAAGACTCTCCCTCACTTGTGAGTTTGTAGAGCTTCTTCCCATCGCTCTTCTTTCCTTCAATTAGTCCCATTTTTTCAAGAGAAATCAGCATAGGGTATAAAGAGCCGGGACTGAGCAGAACTTCAAATGTCCTATGAATTTGGCTGATGAGGCCGTATCCGCTCGTCTCTTTTTGTCTCAAAGTCGTCAAGATTAGAAGCTCTAACAAACCATTTACGAGCTTTTTCCGGGCCTTTCTTGCCTCTCGCAATTCATCAAAAGAGACTTTCAAAGGGGCTTCTCGGATGATACATTGAATGGAGTTATAAAAATATTTTCGTGTTTAACAGAAATTTTCATTTGCTATTCTTCAACATCCTAAGAAAGATGAGTGTAGTAGCGAAGATAAATGAGGAAATCATCGTCATTAAGTTCAGGGAAGCTGCACCAGCCATGAGCCCCACCTGATATATGATGAACAAGAAGACGAGTTTACGTTTGACCTTTACACATAAGTCCCTATCTTCCCACAATTGAATCAATGAACAAACTGAAGTTACCGAGAATATCAGAACAGGAGTGGTAAATGCCAGCGTCATTGCAGAAAAGCCGACTTGTGAGTAGAGAAGTAGCGTAAAAGCGCCAACAAAGCCGATTTCAAATGAAGCAATTTTGATTGTTTTTGAGGGACCGAGGACTAATGGGATAGTTCTGATTCCATAAGCTCGGTCCCCCTCCATATCTCTTAAGTCAGTTATAGTTGTGACTCCGGCCATATAGAGTAAGTAAGACATGCCTGCGAAAAGGACTAAAGAATCCAACCTGCCCACCCCTGCGCCACCGGTCAAAGTAGCCAGCATGCCACCTGAAGCCGTAATGATCGTCTTAATGGCAAAGTGCTTCTTGAGGCACACGGATGGTAAAGAGTACAAATAACCAATAATCAAACTCGTTTTGGTGATCAAGAAGGTTTCAAAGTTCAGGAGAACAGAAAGAGCAAGAGCGGTGAATCCGAAAAAGGCTATGATGTATAATGCATCTTTTCTTGATGCATACCCCGATGCCAATGGGCGATTCGGTATGTTGAACTTGTCTATGCTGACATCGATGACATCACCCAACAGGTACACGCTTACTGAAGCAAGGTAGACTATCAGTAAGACCAAAGCCGTGGACAAAAGGTGAGGTTGACATTTGCTGCCAACCATTAGACCTACAAAGGCGACCCAAGGATAGAGAAAATAATGGCTCCTGTAGGTAGTCAGTAGGAAGAGACATCGAATCTTCGATGGAAATGTCTCCAGCAAGTACTTTCATAGATAGAGTGACACCGGATAGTAAAAGTCTTTTGATTTATGTTCTGCTAGGTATTTCGAGAGTCGTTTCTTTTGCTACGTTCCACATGGCCTCGAAGTTCTTTCGCAAGATGCCTGCCAGTTTCTCACTTTCTATACCAAAGCCAAAGCTAAAATCTTCAGGCTTACTTTGGTCCACGAACTCTATGCCAACATACCTGTCATCAGATACAACGAAACTATAGAGCAAATCTTTGTATCGAACGTTGAAATTGGGTGACTTTGCCATTTCCGCGAACGCTCTTACTTTATCCATGTTTGGCAAGAGGGATGTCTGAATCTTAACCCTGCTGACCAGACTATTTTTTTCTTCGGTTATAAAGTAGCACTTCACACCCCTCTTTACTGCTCCAGCTATGTGCTCAGTCACTCTTAGATCCATATAGCGAGTTGCCATCATGAGAGTTTCCTGTGCCGAATCTATCATGTAATTGATTCCATTTACAAGATCGTCGTAACTTGTTATGAATTTTAGTTCCGTCATTTCTTCACTTTTTGTCGCTCCAAGAGCTAGCTTTATGGCTTGAAGGTCGAATGGAGAAACATCCTCAATTTTCTTGATCTTGTCGATAAGTCTCAGTTTATGAGAACTGGCCATAAGATCCGTGAAGTTTTGGTAGAACTTAAGGACCTTACCTCCTAGCAAGGTGATTTTGTACAATCTTTCGTTTTTCTCGATGAGACCCATCTTCAGTAGCCGCGCAAGCCTCCTGTAGTACTTTCTAGGAGTGATATTGAAATTAGATGCATTCTTCGTTGTTGCTCTCAAGCCTTCTATTGAGGATTTGAGGATGCTGTACGATACTTCGTCAGTTAATAGCTCTGAAATCTCCTTTCGGATTTGATTCACATGTTCCTCACGGATTTTTACCATGTCTATAACATCTAGATAATCCACTATAAAAGATTTTACCCATTGTTGTAAAAAAATACCGCATGTTTACGTTAATACAACACAAGAGACTTATCAGTAAGGATGACCCTTGCGAGTTATGCACACTGAGTACAAAGCCAACAAAGAATGCAAAATGCAAGATCGAGATGAGCTGATCCCCATCTATGATCTCATGGCTTTGCTCAAACATATCTCTGAATGTGACAAATGTAGGAAGCTATGGCACGAGATGGAGCTTTGTATAGGAGTTTAATCACGAATAGTTAGTCAATCGAAAGCCCATTGTTTGGGATCACGATATTCTAGCATATATTAAATATAAAGAAATATTCCAGTTTCTTAATAATTCTTACTAAGGTAGATCATAATCGTTGTAAGATTTGAAGTCAAAAGCAGTGTTTGCCATAGCTGCATCTATTATGGTCTTGGCCAGTGTTGCATCTATTAGCTCTGCCGTTTACTCACCAATATCCGAGAATTTTGTGCTGGTGGCATCAGGCCAAGCACTGGATCGGGATGAACAAGTTTTCAATGTAGAAGTATCTACAAGTGGTCTAAAATTCGGGAGATCAAATTTAGTTGTTCTGCTTCGTGTGGTAGGTGGAGAAGTTACAATAGTACCATTCGGGGAATTTCGCATTGTGGGCGGAAATGGAATTCTAATTCAAGGGTACGACTTCATCTCTTTGCACATTAGGATAGAGCTTCCTTATGGTGGCCCCATTGCAGTCTGGAATATGCGTGGAACTACTGATGCAGGTTATGATAATATAATACCCTTATCAAGCCTCAATTCACGTTATATTTTGCTCCCAACATTGCCCCACTCTATAATTCTGCATCATTTGACACTGACAGGGACGATTACATTTGCTTGATGGAGGCTTATCCTTACATAATAATTGGAGCAAGGAAATCCGCAAACGTGCTGGATAAGGAAGTCTAATCTGATAGAATCGTTCTTTGTAAGTCTTCGTTCGGAGCGCGATCTAATCCATTGATCAATAAGTCAAAATCGGACCATTTCTCAAACCATGTTTGAACAAACCATTGAATCTCTTTTGCACTTTGCAGACCATCCAATTGTGCATATATGATCAACGAATTCCATTCAATTTCTATGGTGCAGGGTTCTGCCTTCTCATCTCCAAGCTCTCTGAGATAGCCCAATGGCTCGCCTTGATTGACAGTTGAGTTCATCTCAATGTAAACCTCATATGCTTTTTCTATTT
>CAYMHC010000061.1:0-5908 GCA_964390155.1 uncultured Nitrosopumilales archaeon | reverse complement strand
TTTCCCTTTTATGTCAGATGAAATCAACTGTGTGATTTCTGGTCTCTCTTTTGTTTCTTTCACACCAGAATAGTATTTCACCCCAACTATTTCGCTTTCAACGCCAAGCTTATCAGACAAAATAGCTACTGGTATAAGGCCCCCTCTTGACAGACCTACTAGAATATCAGGCCTAAATCCACTCTTCTTTATTACTTCGGTGAGCTCGGATAGCATATTATCTATTTCATCCAAGCTAGGAGTTACGAACTCAGCATTGCCCAAACAGATTACCCATAATACTTCTTGTGATCTTGAGAATTAAGGCTTAATCAATAATTAAACTATGATCAATCCCTCTTATGCGCCGATTTATTGTTTGGCTCCACAACTGCTACAGAACTTCGCTTCGGTCGGAATCGTCGCACCGCAGTTGCTGCATTTCTTTACAACCTCTTTTGCCACCGCTCTCTCCTCCTGTAAAGTTCCGCATTTATCGCAGAATCTAATGTCGGGTCTTAGTGGAATTGTTGCTCCACAGTGCGCACATATAACAGTCTGCTCGCCGCCTATCTCCAATAGCCTTCCACATCTACTACATTGCTTTGTTCCCATCTCGTTTTGATGACCGCAGAAAAAGCAGTGTTTGATTAGGCGCTCAATCTTGGGCTCAGGGGTGACTACCTTCAAGTACATTGATAAGTTACCGATTTTTCTTCGAAATAGACCTTTGTCACCGACTATGTAGTTTACCTCTATCTGGTTGCTAGCTCCGGAAGAGTTATTCTGAATAAAAGGAGTCACGTCTATGTCCGTAAGTTCAATTACACGCAGTCTTGTAGGATCATTTGGCAGATTAGTTACACTCACTATCTTGCCATTTATTACTATGGGTTTGCTCGGATCTAAGTAAGTACGTGATGAACCGGCCATGGCAAGATCGATCGAAAACGATAGCAAAACCTTTTCCAAACCAGGGTATTTGAAAACTACAGTCCGTTTAGCAGGAGGACTGCCTATATCCTCTTGTTTCCAGACCGGATAAACGAAGGTGGCCATCTAGATCAACCACAAAAAAAAGGGCATCTTCTAAAGGTTGCCCTTGATTTGGGGAGAAACCGCAAGATAAGGAACGAGCTTAGAATCCTTCCATGATCAATACGGAAAAGGCTCATTCTAGATCCCTAGTCCCTAGACCAACTCACTAATTTAAAAGCCTTTCATCAGACTAGGTTAGCTTTCACCTAACGTCACATAGAGTAGGACATCATGTTAGAATGGTATTTTTGGTGAAAATTCCGACTTATGAGTGATAAATTATAGTTAATATATCCTAAACCATAGCGAATTTGATAGCAAAAGGCTTAAATCGATGAAACAGAAAAGAAATCCAACATATATAGGAGGAAGTTGAATGGTAAGAATAATACCTGGTGTCGAGGTTCAAGTTGTAAAGGAAATCGTTCCACAGCAACTTCACCCAGCTGGCATAGTTGGCTTGGTAGGACCAGCCGAAAAAGGTCCCATTCTTATTCCTACTCCCCTGACTAGCTACAGAGAGTTTGCGGAGAAGTTTGGTTCGAGTTCTGATTACGCGCTGACCCGAGACGCAAAGCTTTGCTTCCAGAATGGAGTAGCCGAGGTCTTCGCAACTAGAATAGTCGCTGCCGGAGGCAAGGATTCATCGCTTACATTAAAGGATCATAGGAAAAAGAACAGTGTAAAGCTTCTGTCCAAACTCCCAGGAGAAGCAGGAAATGCCATTCGAGTCGTTGTGGCAAAAGGTATGAGTGAAAACTCAGTTAGGCTAGAGATATCGGACGGGGGAAAGATGGAGACATGGGATAACCTTGTTATGATACCTGGGAACGAATTCTATGTCATAGATTTCTTGAATAGAAATTCAAAGCTAGTTTCAGCAGAAGATTTGGGATCAATCTCCACGTTCCCTGATAACAACCCTTCTCCTTTAGAAGAAATGTTGAGTGGAGGTACGTCTGGAGTGCTGAAGAAAGAAGACTATGAAGTTGCATTGGAAAAACTGGAGATGGAGCCAGATGTGGACGTTGTTTATGCTTGTGATGTGAGCGACCCTGCGATCCACGCCGTTGTGGATGCTCACTGCAAGAACATGAGTAGAGATGCAAAGAACAGAATAGGAATAGGTACTGTGGCAACTGGCGAAGATGTGAAGAGCATAGTGAAGAGAACGGAAGTGCTGGCAAGTGACAGATTCGTCATAGTAGCTCCACATGGTGTTGCAGGCGCAGTAGCGGGGCTTATCAGCAGACTGAATTATTTTGAATCGCCTACCTTTAAAGCTCTAACTGGGATAGCGGATCTCGAAAGAAGATACACGCCAGCCGAACAAATGGAGCTGATAAAGGCCGGAATTTGTTGTTTAGATGCCATCAGAGGCAGGGGTATAGTAGTTGTGAAAGGAATTACGACGAGTTCAGAGCAGATAAGCGTAATGAGGGTTGCAGACCGAGCTGTGAGAGGTGTAAAGAACATTGCGGACAACTTCATAGGAACATTAAACAGCCCCGGTGGAAGGATGGCTTTAAGAGAGAGACTGACGGAATTCTTCATTTCTATGGAGAGAGAAGGGGCAATAGTCCCAAGCACGGATCTAAAGCATCCTGCATTCTTAGTGGACGTTTATAGCTCGGAGATGGACTTCGCTCAAGGCATAGTTCGAACGGATATCGCTGTGAGGCCAGTAAGAGCTATGGACTACATCTACGCCACGATAACTGTACAAGCATAAGGGAGGTGTAAGACATGTCTGTTATATCTGCAAATGTGAGCGACATAAAGTGCGATGGTGAAACTATACCAGGGCTTCAATCGATAGAATTCAAGATTATGAGAAACCGAGAAAATGTCTATGGTATCAGTAGCGATCAAAGAATAAGTGTTAACTATGGACCTATGTACGTGATAGGAAACATTAGAGTAAGGTCTACCTATCCAAAGTTAGATGCAATACTTATGAAGGAACAGCTGCAGGTTCCGTCTTTTCAACTTGTGGTGGATCTGAAGAGTTCGGCTATTGGAACTAAAGCATGGGGTCAACCAGTGAAGACCCTCACCTTTGACGAATGTTATTTGGAGGACAAAACCTTCACCTTGGATGCCAACGGAATAGGGATAAGCGTTTACACTTTTACAGCAACAAGAGTTAGGGAGCAGTAACTGAATGGTCAAAAGACTTACCAAAGATAGCATACTGGAAGGGGCGAATAGAAGAGAGCCTCTCTACGTTAAAGAATACGAGGCAGAGGTGGTTATTCGTCCGCTGACAGATGGTGAATTATCCAAAGTCTTTGCTATTCTTGGCAATATTCCTATCAGAGAAGACGGCACGGCAGACACTAGCAAGATAGAGATATCAAAGAATTTGGATGCATTAAGACTTGCCACATCACTTGGGCTCGTGGAACCGAAGCTCACATTTGAAGAAGTTGCAACTATGAAGTTTGGGGCTCCAGAATATGTTGGCATGAAGATACTTGAGCTTAGTGGCGTCACAGGGTTGGAGCAGGCTAAAAAAAAATAACAGAGATTAAAGAGTTCGTCAAAAGCCCCGAAGGATTAGAGTTAGCTACGCTTATACTAGATTGTGGTTATAGGCTGGCAGACCACCCATATGATTTAACAAGAGATCAGATCAATTTTCTAATGGCAGCTTTGGCCCACAGAGCCGAGCTTGCAGAGTCTACTAGGTTGGAGCAAGAAGGTGTCACAAGAATAGTTGTAAAAGAAGACTAGAGAATTTCAGGGAAATTTATGACGACCATCGACAGCTTCATCCATAGCTTGTTAAATATGAACAATAAGAGCAAAGAATATTTTTCTCGAATCGGAGAAGTCACTAGCATTGCCATAATGGCTGCGAGAGCCTTAGCTCAGATCTACGTCGCCAAACTCGCTTTGATTATGAGTGCCCTTGAAGCGCTGATGATCATTAACAAGAAGATGCGAAGTATGGATGCAACTAGGTTCATATATACTCCTCAGCCTCTTCCTTTGACTTTTCGTCGGGGAAGGAAAGAACCCTATTCCTCTGCTCTCGAGAAGTTGAACATTTCCTTCTTGCTGAATATCGCTTTTGTTGAAAAAGAAATTTCAAAGAGTGTTTCGAAATTTGAAGAAAGGATGGGAGAATTCAGGTTTATCCTTGGTGAAGACACAATAAGAATGGTGCAAGGATTTACTCCGTTACCTAAAGCAAAAGCTACCCCACTGTCTCTTGTCCCAAAGAGGGCTGCCGCTGAAGTTTCTAAAGCAAGTCTCCCTTCAACTCAAGAATATGCAAGGCCTCCACCGCCAGCTTTCAGAGAAAAACAACGGCAAGTTGAAAAAGTGCCAGAGATTGTTCAAACATTTGCCATTAGTGACCAGATGAAGCCTACATTAGAAGCTACTCTGAAGAGGTATGGAATGGCTCTTCCGACAAGAATAAGCGAAGTTCAGCAACTGCCCGCGTTCATCGAAGAGAAAACAGTCCTTGCTGATCTTGCAAAATTAGAATCGTCATTATCAGGAATATCTACAACTGGTATCTGGAGGCATGCTTTCGCTGGCATTCCAGAGATTTCCGGTGCGCATAAAGTCATTAGCTCCATAATTGCAGGTATTTCCTATGCACCTTATGGCATTCCACAGACGTTAAGGCTATACGATGCTTCTATGCTCTTTATCTCCCGAATTAGAGAAACTTTCAAAGTTTATGGCATGGGTGATCAGTTAAAGAGAGTTCTAGAGAGCTACTCAATGCCTACAACAATGATGAGAGAAGCTGTAGCTCCTCCAACTTTGTATCCACCCAAAGCTGCAGAAGAGATGTCCCCCGCACTTCTTCCAGAGTTGAGACCTTTGGCGCTTGGTATTGACACTATTGGCGGGATGGTTACGAAAGCAGAAAGCATTCAAATCTATCAAGCCTTGGTTCCCCCCTTGATCTCTGCCCTTGGCACAGAGATTACAGCCCTTAGACCAGAAAAACCCGCTCGGCAGATCTTTCCATTAGACATGTGGGTGGGTAGTGCACTTGGATTAAGGACCTTAAGATTGCCACGAATGATTTCAGAGGCAATTCCTAAAATGATCCCTAAGCCAATTGTTAGAGAAGAAAAGACGCTCATGCATGAGGAGATTCTCCCATGGACCATCCATAAACGAGCGTGGACTGCATATCCTATAGCTTTGGGGTTTGCAGAAAGTCTTACTCATATAGCCTTAGAAGCACAGAAGTATGTCTCCCCATCGACTGTGCGGATAGCACGTGCTCCTGAATTAACTACGCTTAGAAAGCCAAGAATGATTTCAGAGGAAGCAATGAAAACAATTCCTATGCCGACTCTTGCTCAAGCAACGTTAAGTGTTCAGAGAATGGCATTTGCAGGACGGATCGTCGGGGCTTTTGATCTATTCAAAATCAACAAAATAGGAGAAGCTGAAATTGTTCCTAGGCCTTTTGTTAGACTTTTAACGAAGCTAAGAGAAGATAGAGTTGACCTTGGAAGGCTAGCATTTAAGGATATTTCAAAGATTCCAAGCTCGATTCAAATCTTGACTCCTCCTACAATAGCCCCAACTCATCAGCCCATTGGCATCCCAAAGGCTTTGGCTCCTAGTAGTATCGCTCAAATACAGCCAAGCATCCTTGAGCCTGCTCTCATAAGAGAGCAGGTCCGAGCAATTCAAAATACCTTCAACATAACTGTTCAAGCTGCTTCCCTCGGTGATGGGAGAGATTTGAGAGAGTTGAGAAGGAAGATAGAACAGATACTTGCTGAAGAGGCAAGAAGATATTTTGGCTCAACTATGATGTAGGTGATTAGGTTGAGCATAAAACTTGATGATATCGAACTTATAAAGCGTGTCGAAGATCCTCAGACAAGAATTATGAAGGAGATTAGAA
>CAYMHC010000060.1:0-5921 GCA_964390155.1 uncultured Nitrosopumilales archaeon | reverse complement strand
AGCTGTTGGTTTTTCAACCATATAATTGCGCCTTTCGATATATGGGCTCTGGGCATATAAAACTATTTTTAACTACGCATTAGTCTCTCACTTCTTAAACAAAGTTTAAGAAACTAGAGAATTGTAATTGCTCAGAAAGGTTCTGAGCAATCATGGACAAATGGGAATGTAGTTTATGCGGATATATGTACGATCCTGAAAAGGGAGACCCTAGGAATAATGTAAAGCCTGGAACGCCCTTTGAAGAGTTGCCGGAAGATTGGGTATGTCCTGTTTGTGGGGCACCAAAGGATGTCTTTGAGAGGTACGTTAAGTAGAATCACATTTTTGAAAAACCAGTTTGGAAGTTAAGACCACCAAATTGGCAATTCAAAAACAGACAGAATTTTGTTACTTAGATTCGCGGTTTGACCGAAAGGTTTATTGTTATTTTGAGCATGATATTGAAAGGTAGGGATGGAAAACATACTGGATGTCAGAAACCTCAAAGTCAAGGTTGAAAACAAAGTTGTTCTTGATGGGATCAACCTAAGCTTGAAAAGCAAGGAGAGCCACATACTTTTTGGGCCAAACGGTTCTGGAAAAACGACCCTCATTAACGCTATAATGGGCATACCGCCAACGAATGGTGAAGTATCTGGAAGAATATTTTTCATTGGGGAGGACATTACCGACAAAGATGTTGATGAACGGTCGAAGCTTGGCGTATCCGTAGGATTCCAAAACCCTCCTGAAATTAAAGGTGTCAAACTGTCAGATTTGTTGAAGTTATGCCTCGGCAAAGATCCAAAGGATGAATTGAAAGAAGAAGAAAAGAAGTTGATAGAAGTCTTTAAGCTAACCGAGTTCTTGGATAGAGATATTAACGTGGGCTTCTCTGGAGGAGAGAGGAAGAGAGCTGAGATTCTTCAAATGATTTTCCTCAAGCCAAAGCTTCTTCTTCTTGACGAGCCCGATTCTGGAGTCGATGTTGAAAGTCTGAAGTTGATCGCTAATGAAATACAAAGATACGTCAAGAGCACTGGAAGTTCAGCTTTAATTATCACTCATAAAGGCGATATACTAGACTATATAGAGTCGAAATTTGCCTGCGTTCTTCTTGAAGGCAAAATCCACTGTTTTACGAATCCTAAGCTCATATATGAAAACATAAAAAGAAACGGCTACGGGGGATGCGTAGCCTGTCGAGAAAGAGATACAGAGGAATGGTAGCTTGGCCAACAAAAACGAATTGATGAGCGTGCCCCACAAAATACTCGAGGAAGCGTACAAGGTTGGTATCGATCCAAAAGATGAGAACCGTTCAGGCACGTTCTTTCATGTTGACCAAAGCACCATATTCTCAAAAGTCAATGAGTTCTTCAAGGGAAAGATAGAGCTAATGGATACCAAAGAAGCCCTTCAGAAGTACTCTTGGCTTAATGATTATAGATGGAGATTGGTTGAAAAAGAAAAGGATGAATTCACAAAAAAAGTAGCGGAAGACTTCAGCGGAGGCTACTTCATGAGAATATTGCCAAAAGCAGAAGTAATATTTCCACTCCAATCATGCCTGATGATAACAAAAAGAGACTTGGAGCAAAAAGTGCACAATATCATCATAGCAGAAGAAGGAGCGAAGGCCCATATCATAACCAGTTGTATTCAGCATTTCACTGTAGATAAGGCTTCACATATTGGCATTTCAGAGTTTTACGTGAAGAAGGGAGCCGCACTTAACTTCACGATGATCCACAATTGGAGCGAGAAGACCTTGGTAAGACCTAGAAGCGCAGCGCTAATAGAAGATAAAGGAAATTTTGTGTCGAATTACATATGCATTAGGCCAGTTAGAGATGTACAGATGTATCCAGTAGCCCTCTGTAACGGCCAAGAATCAAAGGTGAGTTTCAACAGCATCCTTTACGGCCAAAAAGGTTCACTTGACATAGGGTCAAAAGCTGTCTTGAATGGAAAAGGCAGCAAGGCGGAAATGATCACCCGAACTATAGCTAAAGAAGACTCAAAGATTATCGTTAGGGGCATGATAGAAGGAAATCACCCAGAATGTAAAGGCCACTTGGAATGCAGGGGGCTTATAATTGATAATGAATCATTTATACAGTCCATACCCGAGCTCGTGGCAAGAAAAAAGGGAGCTGAAATAACTCACGAGGCGGCTGTTGGTAAAATCTCGGAAAAGGAGATATCATACCTCATGACGAGGAGACTATCCAGAGAACAAGCGGTTTCCACAATCATCCGAGGATTCATGGATGTAGGCATCATGAGTCTGCCCAAATCCTTGAACGAAGCAGTCAAACAAATCATAGATATGGTAGCTAGAGCCAGCTGAACCACAGAGACCAAAGCCACCTACTCATATATCTTTCTATATGTAACCTAGTATTCATAGATAAGGCGGGATAATGCTAAACAAGCTTAGAAAAATCTTTGAACCTTTTTTTGACAAGTTAGGCTCATATACCGCTAGAACTGGCCTACCTCCTTTCTTCTGGTCCTCTTTCGGCTTGATGATGGCTTTCCTATCATCCTTGGCTTATTCGCGCATCTTCTTGGGAGATGAGTTTTATGGTGGCGTATTTTTGCTAATATCGGGCTTTGCAGATGTTTTGGATGGCTCTGTAGCAAGAGCAAAAGGCTCGGTTTCATCGAGGGGAGCGTTCGTAGACTCAACCTTCGATAGACTGGGAGAGTTTCTGGTCTTCATAGGAATTCTGATAGGAAGGATTAGCGATCCTCTTTTGGTCTTAGCAGCTCTATCTTTCTCCCTTCTTGTCAGTTATGCTAGAGCAAGGGGAGAGTCTTTGGGGATAAGTCTTTCAGGGATTGGTATAGGAGAGAGAGCCGAAAGAATATTGGTGCTATCTGTATCCAGCATTTTGGGCTATGCCAATTATGGAGTAATCATAGTTCTAGCACTAGCCTTTGTTACTTTCTTACAGAGAGTTATTCTAATAATCAAAGCATTATGATAGCGTCTCATTAATGTTTTGCATCAATACAATCGGCGCTCGTCTCTAGCTCTTACCTTCACAAGCCCGTAATGAACTGCGCATGAAACGCAGTAATACTTCACAGTCTTTGGCGCGGCGATATAGGCTCCAGCAGCTCTAAGCTCCTTTGCCAATGTAGGCTCGACCAAGGTAACCCTTGAGGTGAATTTCTTGGCCTTATCTCTAGGGACCAGTGTCCCACAATTACTGCATTGGATGTGATCTGAACTTCCTTTTCCGCCCTTTGCCCTTCCTCTGCTCTTTCTTTTCTTTGTCAACTCCCATCAAGATTAATAATCTTGTACTGCTTTAAAATGTTATGATCATTAGACTCATTCTTAGATCAAAAACAGCTTTTCAAATTCATAAACGATTCTTGCTATCACGATATGTGCTTCGAGGGGCAATTCATCACAAGAGTATAGCCTTTTGAAATTGGAAGATATATTTAGAGAGAAACGACCCCTTGGAAATCCCCCGACTACAATAGCTGGCTTCTGATATCGCGATAATTCTTTTGCAACACCCTCAAAATTATTCTTCTCTCCTAATCTCGATAGGCCCATAACGATAGATGGTTTGATTTCAGAAATGAACTCAGTAAAGGATTGCTCTTTTATCTCAAGGAGGATATCATTATTCGATGATATTATCTTTCTCTCCTTGAATAATTTCTCCATCAACCCCTCGAACCTAAAGTAGGCCTTGGGAAGTCGAACAGCCTCTCCTAATTTTATTACTTCATCGTTAATGGTATGAACGTAAACTTGCATCAAGCCTTTCATGTAAAGAGGAGAAGAAGTTGCTTCAAGGAGAGAGAAATGGACTAGATCTGCTCTTCCTCTTTTATTTGCATCCTTTAACTTCAGCATAGCCGAATGATGGTGACTTCTATCAAGTAATATTTCATTAACTCTCTTACCTTTCGATGACGCATATTTTACTACGGATGGGTGATTCCAAATTTCTTCAGGAACCAGTTCTAAAGCAGATTCTGCAAGGATCAATACAAGTGATCTTTCAAAGTGTAAAGTCAATCTTTTATCAAAGCTCTTTTTCATAATCTTGGAGGATTTGCGCTCACGTATAAAAGACCTTGCCATGCAAAGAATAGTTATCTTGCTAGAAAATGCCCTGAAGAATGCAAGAGAAAATATGGAACTGGCCCAGAGGCAGGCGTTGATGGCTAGAAGAATTTGCATGAAGTTTAATATAAGATTGCCATACGTAAAGAGGCAACTCTTCTGCAAAGGTTGCAAAAAATTGATAGTTCCAGGGATAAATTCTCTTGTAAGATTCAGAAATAAGCCTAAGGCAGTAAGAATAAGATGCCTAGAGTGTGGTCATGTCTATTATAAAATAATCGATAGAAGAAAGTAAATCCGATCAAAACCTAAATATATCTAAAGATAAATATAGCCTGCAAAAGGCTTATGAAGCCGATCGAAAAAGCTTTGGTGTTATAATAGAAATGGTCACGGTTCATGATGTCCCCCAAGACTCGTTAATAAAAAGGCTGGCTGAAGAGTTGAAAAGAAGGTACCCTCAGGTTTCACCTCCAGCCTGGACCATATTTGTGAAGACTGGCTCTCATGCAGAGAGATTTCCTCAAGATAGGGACTGGTGGCATACACGTTGCGCTTCACTGCTTCGCAAGATATATCTTCACGGCCCTATAGGGATTAGTGATTTGAGAATCATATATGGAGGGGGGAAGAGCGTTGGATACTCTTTATCACATCATAGAGACGCAGGAAGTTTGGCTATAAGAAAGGCGATACATCAACTAGAAGGGTCTGGCCTTGTTTCAAAGCTGAATAAAAGAGGCCGAATTCTAACAGGCAAAGGCAGAGCGTTACTAGATGGTCTGAGCACAGAAATCTTTGAGGAGCTCGTCAAGACGAATCCCTCCTTAGCAAGATATTCATGAGGTGGTAGTATGGCTGAAGGTGCCAAAAGCCAAGATGAAGCTCGTGTAGAAGAAGCCAAGAGACAGATCATGAAAGAAAGGTTTCTAAAGGCGCTGCTTACCTCAGAGGCTCGTCTAAGGCTGACCAATATCAGGATGGCGAAGCCAGAATTTGCAAACACTGTGGAAGAGTATCTTATTCAACTCGCCAATTCTGGAAAGATCAGGGAACCCCTTACAGATGAAGAATTCAAGCAATTACTGATGGTTATTCAGAAGCCAAAGAGAGATTTCAAGATAAGATGGGTATAGTGAACGAATTGGGAGCAATAAAACCTTCTGGCCTCAAAAAAAGGCTGGTAAAAAAGATGAAACAGAACTCTTCTGTTCCTGCTTGGGTCATTATCAAGACAAAAAGAAAAGTGAGAACGAACCCAAAGCGAAGGACGTGGAGAAGGAAAAAGCTTAAGGCGTGATGATGAAATTGGCGAAAAAGGAAGAAACTCTAGAAAGAATTTACACAATTCCTTTGAAAAGAGCAACAATGGTGCCAAGGCAAAGAAGAGCGAAAAGAACGATAAACATCATAAAAGAATTCGCTATGAAACACATGAAATCACCTACCATAAAATTGTCGCCAGAGCTGAATTTGAAGATATGGGAGAGGGGTAGTAGAAGTCCTCCAAGAAGGATAACGGTAAAGATGGTGAAAGAGGAAGAAGGGACAGTCACTATCTCTCTTCCAGCTGAAGAGTAGTCTCTTCTATTTCTGAAGTTTCACTATTGCCTTATATTCATCTTGCGCTAGTACTTGAACAACATCTGTAGAATGAAATACGTAAACTAGCAGGCCTGTTGCATCGAATTGATTTGTCTTTGTGGTCTTAATTCCTAGTATGTCGCCATCGTCTAGAGAGTAGTAGCCCCACTCCTCTGCCAAGGGTTTAAACCCATTAGCCTTGCCTTTTGGAATCATAGTACGCGATCGATCGCCAGAAATCTTGAGTCAAAAACGA
>CAYMHC010000059.1:0-6007 GCA_964390155.1 uncultured Nitrosopumilales archaeon | reverse complement strand
TAGAGGGAAGATTTTAACAGAGCCTACCAATATATTTATTAGTTGCAATCACTCTTAATTATAAGACGGTATATGAAGGACGATGAGAGAGACTTTCAATACCAAGGATTCTCCCGCCTAGTAGACTTCCTCAAGGTAGTCCTTTTGTCCTTCGTAGTCTTGCAATAAGCCTACCTGCATTTGAGATGCGTGTAGGTTTTGTTTCTAGGAGGATATGATAATGGTCAAAATGTCTGGGGCTCATGCCCTTATTGAAGCTCTATACAAAGAGAAGGTAGATGTTATATTCGGCCTACCAGGCGGGGTTATAATGCCAGTTTACGACGAAATTCTCGATTCAAAAATAAGGCACATCCTTGTTAGGCATGAACAATCGGCAGCCCATATGGCGGATGGCTATGCTAGAGCGAGTGGTAAGCCAGGAGTTTGTATGGCAACTTCAGGCCCTGGTGCTACCAACTTAGTTACGGGGATAGCAAATGCTTACATGGATTCTTCTCCCATTATTGGCATAACAGGCCAAGTCCCAAGGGCTATGATAGGTAAGGATGCCTTCCAAGAGACCGATATAATAGGAGTAACGACCCCTATAACAAAATATAACTTTCAACCAAAGCATGCTTCAGAAATCCCTAAAATCGTAAAGACGGCTTTTCAAATAGCTTCAACAGGAAGACCTGGTCCAGTAGTGATAGACTTACCGAAAGATGTGCAAACAGAGGTTGCTGACATGGATTTTCCAGAGAAGGTCGAGATCAGAGGCTACAAGCCCAACTTATCGCCTCATCCACTCCAAATCGAGAAGGCCATGGAGCTATTCACGAAAGCCGAAAGACCTTTCATATTGGCAGGAGGAGGGGTCATCATATCTAATGCTTCACAACATCTACAAGCTATAGCTGAACTTCTATTAGCTCCTGTTGCAACAACATTCATGGGCAAAGGCTGCTTTCCCGAAAACCATCCATTATCTCTTGGAGTCATAGGTATGCATGGCACACTTGGGGCAAATAGATCGATCCTTGAGGCTGATGTTATATTGGCAGTAGGAATGAGGTTTTCGGACAGATCGACTGGGAAGATAGATGAGTTCTGCTCAGATGCAAAGATAATCCAGATTGACATAGATCCTTCAGAAATAGGGAAGAATAAAGAAGTAGACGTACCTATAGTAGGGGATTCAAATAAGACTCTTGTTGAGCTGTATAATTCGTTATCAAAGCATTTAGAAAAGAAAGAGAGTAGCCTTTGGTCGAAAAGAATTCATCAGATAAAGGAAGAGCACAGGGATAAAGTAAAGGTCAATGAAGAGAAGGATTTGGTGCCTCAGAAAGTCCTAGGGGAGCTAAGAGAAATATTGCCAAATGATGCCATAGTTACTACAGAAGTGGGCCAGAATCAAATGTGGGCTTCGTTATACTTCAAGGCCTATAAGCCTAGAACCTTCATCAGCTCAGGAGGTCTCGGAACCATGGGCTTTGGCTTCCCTGCTGCCATTGGAGTAAAAGTCGCTAAGCCCGATGTTCCAGTTTTCGACATAGCTGGCGATGGTAGCTTCATAATGACCTCGAATTCCCTTGCCACGTCTGTTATTGAGAAGATACCCGTTACGGTAGTTATCCTTAACAACTCGATGCTGGGAATGGTGGCTCAATGGCAAAGACTATTTTATAATAGAAGGTATTCAGGGGTTGAACTAGGACACAGTCCTGACTTTGTGAAATTAGCTGAAGCCTTTGGAGCTCAAGGTCTTCGTGTTGGTTCTCTTGATGAATTCAAAAAAGCTGTTAAACAAGCTCTTAAGAGTGATGTGACTACAGTTATAGATGTCCCCATATCTCCTGAGGAGAATGTCTTTCCTATGATTCCATCAGGAAAAGGACTTAAGGAGATGATCTATTAAAGTGATAATGGAGGAAAAAGAAGAAAGGTACATTATATCAACCATCGTTGAAAACAAGCCGGGAGTGCTCTACAGAGCATCAAACATGTTCAGACGACGAGGATTCAATATTGATAGTATCTCCGTTGGACCTACAGAGCGCAAAGACTTGGCTCGAATGACCATAACTATAAGGGGAGACAATGCCACTGTTGAGCAGTTGGTCAAGCAGTTGAGCAAGCTCATAGACGCAATAAAGGTTAGCGTGCTAAACCCAAAGAACACCGTAGTAAGAGAACTGGCCCTCATTAAGGTTCATATAGCAGATGCAAAGGCTAGATCTGATATAATAAACTATGCTAATGTATTCAGAAGCAGGATAATAGATGTAACTCCAGGGTCTATGATATTAGAAATCACGGGGACTTCTGATAAAATAGATGCCTTTTTAAATTTGGCAGCCACCTTCGGCATAAAAGAGATGGCTAGGACTGGCATAACTGCGTTGACTAGGGGATGAGTAAAATGGTCAAGATATGCTACGATGTTGATGTCAATTTAGGAGCCTTAAAGGGGAAAAAGATTGCGGTAATAGGCGATGGTAGTCAAGGAAGAGCCCAATCCTTGAGTATAAGAGATTCAGGTCTTGATTTCTCATTAGGATTAAGCTTGGTGGAGTCTCTTGGAGTAAGGTAAAGGCTGAATTCTTTGATGAAAGAAATTTCTGATCACAAAAAAAGGAAGTTGGAAGACTCGTAAGAAAGACGGCAGGAATAGAAAAATGACTCGTGATGATTACATCAAGATATTCGATACAACTTTAAGGGATGGCGAGCAGACTCCAGGGGTATCTCTTACACCAGAAGAAAAGCTAGAGATAGCTCGTCAGCTCGATAAACTTGGTGTAGATACGATAGAGGCTGGCTTTCCCATAACTTCTAAAGGAGAGATGGAGGCTATCAAGCTCATCGCAAAAGAAGGATTGAATACGGAAATATGTGGATTAGCTAGAGTAAATAAGAGTGATATTGATGCTGCTTTGAGTTGTGGAGTTGGGTGCATTCATGTATTTATTGCAACGTCGGATATACATCTGAATTATAAACTTAAGCTAACTCGAGAGCAAGCTTTACAAAGAGCCGTAGAAGGCGTAGAGTATGCTAAGAGTCACGGTGTTCAAGTTGAATTCTCAGCAGAAGATGCAACTAGGTCCGATGTTAATTATCTTAAGCAAGTATACAAGGCTGTTGAAGAAGCTGGTGCAGATAGGATAGACATTCCAGATACGGTTGGCATCATGATTCCAGCAAAGACCTATCAACTTGTTAGTGAAATCAAGAAGACGGTAAGATTACCCATAAGCTTGCACTGTCATGATGATTTTGGTATGGCTGTGGCTAATACTCTATCAGGGATAGAGGCTGGTGCGTTAAGAGCTCATGTAACCGTCAATGGTTTAGGAGAAAGAGCAGGCAATGCAGCTTTGGAAGAAGTTGTTATGGCTTTACATTCACTATATGGGAGGAAAACGAGTATAAACACTCGCTTGATCTATGAGACCTCTAAACTTGTCTCAGAACTAACTGGAATAACTGTTCAGCCAAACAAAGCCATAGTGGGCGGCAACGCCTTTGGTCATGAGTCTGGCATACATACCCATGGTGTGCTGTCTATGCCCTTAACCTATGAACCTATAGAACCAGAGATGGTAGGAAGAAAAAGATGGATTCAAGCTGGCAAGCATGCAGGAGCACATGGTATATTAGCAGAGCTGAAAGAGATGGGTTGTCAGCCAACCGAAGATCAACTTAAAGAGATAGTCGAGAAGGTAAAGGAGCTGGGTGATAAAGGGAAGACAATTACTGATACAGATTTGTCTGCAATAGCTAGATCCGTAATAAGGAAGACTTCAGAGGAGGAGAAGGTCATAAACCTAGTCGATCTGGCGGTCATGACAGGGGTTAAAGTAGTTCCCACAGCATCTGTAAAGCTGATTCTAGACGGGAAAGAGTACATAGCAGCTGAAACCGGAGTAGGACCAGTAGATTCAGCGGTAAAAGCCATCCAAAAAGTCACGAATAGCTTGGCGAATATAAAGCTGAAAGAGTACAGATTAGAATCCATTACGGGAGGCTCGGACGCTCTTGCTGAAGTAATAATAAAAGTCGAGGATAAGAACGGAAATTTGGCATCAGCAAGGGCAACCGGAGGGGACATAGTCATAACAAGCGTAGAAGCCATGATAAATGGCATTAATAAAATACTGACAAAGAGGAAACAAGCCCAAAGCCCCGTTAAAATAGAGCAAATGTAATTTCATAAGAAAGTTTACTAGGACAAAAAGCGTTATTTTTATTAATTCAAGAATTTAGTTGATCCGGAGTTATGGCAAATATTATTGAGACGATATTGAGTAGAGCCTCTGATAAAGAGCAAGTATTCCCAGGAGAGATAATTGAAGCCAAGATAGACTGCGCAATGGTTAATGAGATAACGGGGCATCTTACAATAAAATACTTTCATGAGTTAGGGGCGAAGGAAGTTTGGGATAGAGATAGAATAGTCTTGGTCTTAGACCACACAATCCCTGCAGCAAGTGTAGAGGCTGCCGAGTTGCATAAGATAATGAGAGAGTTTGCAAGAGAGCAGAAGATAAAAGCATTCTATGATGTTGGTATGGGAGGAATCTCACATCAAGTGATGATAGAGAAGGGGCATGTAAAGCCTGGAGACGTTGTTGTAGGTGCTGACTCTCACACATGTACTTACGGTGCTGTGGGGGCGTTTTCTACGGGCATAGGCTCCACGGAAATGGCTGCAGTATTCATAACTGGAAGATTATGGTTTAAGGTTCCAAAGGTCATCGAGATAAAGGTAAAAGGTAATTTTAGAGAATACGTTACGCCCAAAGACTTGTTCCTGAAAGTTGCAAATATTTTGGGGGTTAGCGGTGCCAATTATAGAGGACTTGAGTTCAAAGGTTCTACTATAAAGGATATGAGCATAGCAGGTAGGATGACAGTATGCAATATGGCTATAGAAGTAGGTGCGAAAGCAGGAATAGTCGAGGCTGATGAGAAGACTTTGGAATATTTAAGGGGTAGAACAAGTGGTTCATTTTTCATTGCAGAGAGCGATCAAGATGCTGAATATGAGCGGTCTTTAGATTTGTCCGTTGATGATTTGCCTCCTTTAGTATCTTGCCCTAATGCAGTAGATGATGTAAAACCCGTGGCTGAAGTAGAAGGGGTAGAGTTGGATCAAGTCTTCATAGGTTCGTGCACAAATGGAAGGTTGGAGGATTTACGCTTAGCTGCAGATATATTGAAGGGGAATAAAGTTAGCGATAGAACTAGGCTCATAATAATCCCTGCGTCACAAGATGTATTTTTGGATGCTCTGCGTGAAGGCCTTATAGAAACATTTCTTCTCTCTGGAGCAAATGTAGCGAATCCTACTTGTGGAGCCTGTTATGGAGGACATATCGGGCTTCTTGCATCTGGAGAGGTCTGCTTGAGTACTACCAATAGGAATTTCGTAGGGAGAATGGGTAGCCCAAAGTCAAAGGTTTATCTGGCATCCCCTGCCACAGCTGCAGCCTCAGCAATAAAAGGATTCATTACAGACCCGACTTCTTTTAGGGGGTGTTAAATTGAAGTTATCGGGTAACATCGTAAAATATGACGATGACATTAATACTGATCTGATTATACCAAGCAAATTTCTCGTTTTGACAGACCCAAGAGAACTGGCAAAGCATGCCATGGAAGGCATAGACCTGTCTTTCATTGAAAAGAGTAGAGATGCTATAATAGTTGCAGGAAAGAACTTTGGCTGTGGCTCAAGCAGAGAGCAAGCACCTATATCATTAAAGTACTCTGGCACAAAAGCTATAGTAGCAAAATCCTTTGCAAGAATATTCTACAGAAATGCCATTAACATAGGTCTGCCAGTTCTTGAGTGTGAGGATTTATGGGATTTAGTTAGAGATGGAGATCGGTTGATGTTAGATTTGAAAAGCGGCAAGATTACTAATTTAACCAGAAATGTGTCTACACAAGCCCAGCCTTTGCCAGAATTCATCCTTGAGTTGATAGAAATAGGCGGTCTACTGAATAAGTTGAA
>CAYMHC010000058.1:0-6123 GCA_964390155.1 uncultured Nitrosopumilales archaeon | reverse complement strand
TCCAATTCATAGGAGGATCGCTACTAAGGCCTGTCTCTATTGCATATATGTTCTTCGTCTTATCTTTATAGCATTCTTCTATAGAGTCGAATCCAGAGGAGGCCCCAAATATGCTCCACCAAGTGGTCCAAGCATGAGAAGGTATTATTAGAGTATCCTTGTATGTGCTCATCAACATTTCAACGAGTTCTGGCGACGTTAAACCATTGAATATTGGTCTACCATCTGACGATAAATCTCCTCTCTTTGACAATAAGTCTATGATTTGATCCGCAATCTCTAGGCTTGGTACATGGATGACATGATGTATCTTTCTGGCCTTACCCTCTTGCTCATATACTGTACTAACTTCCGTTGTTATCATCCAATATATGCCATTGTAAATGAATAAGCCATCATCGTCCAAAGGCTCTAATTTCTCTTTCAATTCTTTTATCCAAGTAGGATGGGTAAAATCCCCGGTACCTAGCAGATTCAATCCCTTTAGCTTTGCATTTCTGCTTAACTCCTCTAAATTCATACTTTGGCTCGTTGCTCTACTCAGATAACTATGAATATGAAAGTCAGCGAATATTTTCATCAGGGTTCCTTTGTTCATAATTAATGCATAAGGATTTAAATTTTGATGAATTTGAAGAATCAAGGTTAATATCCTCGTTTAACTTTGGCATGATGGTCGAGATGAGTACTAAAGCTCCACTTAAGAACAAGAACGAGGATTTTAGTGAATGGCTCGATGAGGTATTACAAAGAGCTGAATTAATAGATATTAGATACAATGTAAAAGGCTTCATAGTTTACAGACCGAACATAATGTTCATAGTCAAGAAGTTCTATGAAATTATTGAGAGTCTTATCATAGAGAAAGGTCATAAGCCAGCTCTATTCCCCCTCGTAATTCCAATCTCCAGCTTTAGAAAGGAGAGTGAGCACATAAAGGGCTTTGAGAGAGAAGTATTCAAGATAAGTGAGGCTGGTGGTGAAGAGCTTGAAGAGGAATTGATACTTCGCCCCACATCTGAAACTGCGATCTACCCTATGTTCGCTCTGTGGATAAGGAGCTACAAGGATTTACCCATGAAGATATTCCAATCAGTCTCTGTTTATAGACATGAGACAAAGGCTACAAGACCTCTTCTTAGGGGAAGAGAGTTCCTTTGGATAGAGTCCCACTGCGCATTTGCTGATGAAGAAAGTGCAAGAAAGCAGGTAGAGGAGGATTTGGAAATTACGAAAAGGGCTTTTCATGAATTTGGCTTACCCTTTTTGATGGTAGAGAGGGAACCTTATGACAAATTCTACGGGGCGGTGGATTCTTACGCCTTTGATACTCTTCTTCCAGATGGTAAAGTTTTGCAAGTAGCTACAACTCACTACTTAGGTCAAAACTTCTCTAACCCCGATGTATTTGATATAGAATTTGCTGATAAGGATGGAATAAGAAAGAATGTTCATCAGACTTGCTACGGACCAGGGGTATCAAGGATAGTGGTAGCTGTGATAAGCATTCATGGCGATGAATACGGTTTAGTATTGCCCTTTGATGTAGCTCCTTTACAAATCATTATCATCCCAATCCTTAAAGCTGGCAAAGGAGATACAATAATGGAGAAATCAAGAACAATAGCCCAGAATCTATCAAAAGCAGGCTTTAGAATAATGCTCGATGATTCTGATGGAAGACCTGGAGAAAAGTACTATAAATGGGAGATGTTAGGTGCACCGATAAGGATCGAAGTGGGGGAGGGTGAGGTCAACAAAGGCTTTGTCACTATCTTTAGGCGTGATTTAAGATTGAGGGAGAAAGTCAATGATAAAGATGCCATTGATTATATCTTAAATCTTAAGAATCTGATCCTTAAAGAATTAGAGAAAAGAGCTTGGGACAGATTCAATTCTTCTATCGTATCTATAAACAATAAGGAAGATTTAATTAAAAAGAGAGAGAAGGCAAAGATCATAAGAGCCCCCTTCTGTGGGAGAAAGGATTGTGCAGATGAGATAAAGGCTGAAACAGGAGGATTGGAAGTTAGGGGTAAGAGAATAGATGTTGAAGAGATTCCTTCAGGAAAATGTTTTTGGTGTGGCAAAGAATCTAATCGTATCGTCTATCTAGCAAAGGCATACTAATTCTGAAAATATTATTACATAAAACTGTCTCAAAAAACAAAAAAAAGTATACAAAAGAATATTATTTGCTTATCACATTCAGAAAGATGACGTATATGGTGATCAAAGAACTCACAGACGATGAGCTAGAAATCTACTCTAGGCAGATAGTATTGGAAGATATAGGCTATGAAGGGCAGTTGAAGCTCTTAAACGCTAAAGTCTGCCTTGTTGGATTAGGAGGTCTTGGCTGTCCTGCTGCCCTTCAGTTAGTAGCTATGGGCATTGGTTACTTGAGAATAATAGATAGGGATGTTATAGAGCGTTCAAACCTTCATAGGCAGACTCTTTATGATGTCAATTCTCTCTATTACCCAAAGGTAGAGATTGCCTCAAAGAAACTAAGCCAATTGAACCCAAATGTAAAGATAGATCCAATTCCTACTTCATTGAATGCTGACAACGCTGAAGAAATGATCAAAGGCATGGATGTTATCATTGATGGTCTGGATGCCATAGAGCCAAGATACGCTTTAAATTGGGCTTGTGTTAAGCATAAAGTCCCCTATATATTTGGAGCAGCGATAGAAGCCTATGGTAATCTATCAACCATAATACCCGGAGAAACGCCTTGCCTTGAGTGCTTCATTGGGGGCTTAAAAAACGAAGTGTTGCCCACATGTAGTGTATTAGGGGTTCATCCATCACTTCCCAGCATAATATCGAGCTTGGAAGTTTCTGAGGCTGTCAGGATAATTTTGGGCAAGAAACCTCATCTTCTAAACACTTTACTATACTTTGATCTGAGAAGTTTCTCTTTTGAGAAGATCAATATAGTTAGAAGGGAAAATTGCCAAGTCTGTGGTTCAGAATCCAAAATTACAGTGAAGAGAAAGTTCATAGAGGAGATATGTGGTAGGAGTGGAAAAAGGACTCATGTCATAAACCCGAGGAGAAACTTAGATTTGAGCATGGATGATCTTTATTCATTGATAAAAGATCGAGGGCTAAAGATTAGAGTTAGGGCGAATCTGGGAATTACCTTTGATTATAATCCAAAGATAACTTTAAGCACATTGAAGAATGGAACTATGATAATAGAAGGAGCTAGGGATAAAGAGCAGGCCATCAATTTGTATAGAGAAATCATAACCGAGGGATTAAAAATTCCTCGATCCAGTATAGATTGAAAGAAGATATCGATACTGGGGATATTCTTAGCTAAGGGCAAAAAGCATGAAGTAGATTACAAAGCTAACAGCTGGAAATCCAAAACCGGGTAGGTCAACGCGTAGAACGTCGCGTCGGCGCCTCATAGACTTGCATAACCGATCTATTTGACATTCACAGTCTTTCGGCGGAAGCATGAGGAGCGTCTTCGCCCCAGATCTGGTAGAACAGCTATTGGATCCGGGCCTCCGAACTCGTATTCTCTCGGTTAATTCTGATTTATCAGAAAAAGCTAAATAATCCAGAAAGCAAGGCCTGACGGTTGTGAATGATAACGATCAAAAAAGATGCGAGTGAACCCTTTTGCGTACCGAAGGATAGAAAAATAGATGGCTGCAAAGTTGAATCCGTGGTAAGCGTAGATGACAGAGGGCAGATGGTGCTTCCTAAGGATATAAGAGAGAAGGCTGGGATCCGAGTAGGCGATAAGTTAGCTATTGTAAGTTGGGAGAAGGATGAGAAGGTTTGCTGCATTTCTCTAATTAGAGTTGAAGACCTCGCGGAGATGGTAAAAGAGATGCTCGGGCCCATAATGAGGGAAGTGCTGCGAAAATGACAGAGGAGGTTCCTAACATGAAAGAGGAAGAAATAAAAAAGGTTGTAAGAAAGGGGTACGCTAAGATCGCCAAGCAAGATGATTATTGCTGTGAATCCGTCAGCACTTGCTGTTCCAATTCCCAGGAGACGATTAGCAAGAGAATAGGTTACACGGATGACGAACTGAGAGTTGTCCCTGAAGGTGCCAATCTAGGACTTGGCTGTGGCAATCCTGTAGCCCTTGCCTCTCTAAAAGAGGGAGAAACTGTCCTAGATCTCGGCTCAGGCGCTGGATTTGACTGTTTTCTCGCAGCCCAGAAAGTTGGCAGGAATGGTAAGGTTATAGGAGTTGATATGACGCCCGAGATGATATACAAGGCTAGAGAGAATGCGAAGAAAGGCAACTACGGAAATGTGGAATTCAGGCTTGGTGAAATTGAGAATCTGCCTCTTTCTGATGATTCTGTTGACGTAGTCATCTCAAATTGCGTAATCAATCTTTCACCCAACAAGAAGAGAGTCTTTCAGGAAGCCTACAGAGTGCTAAAGCCTTCGGGAAGGCTTATGATCTCCGACCTAGTCTTGTCGAAGGAACTCCCGGATTCCATAAGGACATCTGTCCAAGCATATGTGGGTTGCATTTCTGGTGCAATATTGCGGGATGATTATGTGGAGGCTATAAGAGAGGCAGGATTTCAAGATATCGCGATAGTCGGAGAGACCCCATTCCTAATCGAGAACATGATTTATGATCCAACTGCAAAGGCAATCATTGACAACCTAGGGATTCCATATGATGAGGTAAGAAGAGTAATAAATTCGATCAATAGTGTCAAAATTCAAGGACATAAACCTGAGAGAAGACACTAGGAAGAACACCATCCTATATCGTTCTGTCCCAAACACGAATAAATCATTGGGGAAGTTTTTCATCTTCAGAGATGTCTCGAGGTACCTTGTGGGAGTGTTCTTCAGTAAGCGGGCCTGGTGGGATTTGAACCCACGACCTACTGGTCTCTCCTATCAGATTAAGAGCCAGCCGTTGTAGGATAACTCTCTACCTGGCTGAGCCACAGGCCCATCCTCAAAAAACAAAAATCCATTATTTAAGATTACCACAAGAACACTTTTCACGATGTTTATAGATAGCCCATAAGTGAATAGGGAATATGTTATTCCTTATAGGTTTAGGATTGCACGGAGCAAAAGGGATGCCATTGATGGGCTTAGATGTTGCTAAGAAGGCTGAAAAAGTCTATCTTGATATTTACACAAGCCCCGTTTCTCAAGATGAAATAACTTCTCTTCAATGCTTGATAGACAATGAGATAATAGCAGTTGGTAGAGATTTCATCGAAGATGGGCATGAGATTATTGATCAAGCAAAACACAAAGACGTAGTTTTACTAGCACCGGGAGACCCTATGGTGGCAACTACTCACATAGATTTGAGACTAAGGGCTGAAAAATCTGGCGTGAAGACCTTTGTGATACATTCCTCATCCATTCTTTGCGCTTTACCTGGTGAGATTGGTCTCCATATATATAACTTTGGCAAGACAGTAACATTGATGGGATCAGGATCGACTTCAAGATCTACGGTTTATGAAGTAATTCATGGAAATCTAGTGCTAGGTCTTCATACAATGGTACTTCTGGAATATGATCATCCCACTGGTTTCTTCCTCAAGCCCGATGAAGCTTTGCAATCATTGTTGAGCATGGAAGAGGATTTTAGGGAAAGCATATTCAACGATGAAACTTTTGTGATAATAGCATCAAGAATAGGCAGCAAATCCCAACTTTTATCTTGTGGAAAATTGGGCGGCTTGATCCATAGAAACTATGGTGAACCTCCTCATGCAATAATAGTGCCAGGGAAACTTCATTTCGCAGAGATAGATGCTTTGAAAACTTTGCTGAAAATGGGTGAAGATCAAATAACTGACAATTCTACCAAAGCGAAAAATCTGGCTGTGAGTATGGTCAAAAGATATGTGATTAACACCAGAAAGGCCCTACTAAAAGCTATGGAGAAGAGCAAGGCTGAAAACAAGAATTTTGATGATCTTTTCGAAAACGTAGAGTGCTACAGTTCTGATGCGGAAAGATTTCTAAATACTGGAAAGTATGAACTGGCTATACTGAGCATAGGCTATGCAGAGGGTCTTTTGGACTCTCTTAGGTTCACGGAGCAACTAGAAATAGAGTGGTGACCAAGAATAATCTTTAGAATGGTATATTTAG
>CAYMHC010000057.1:0-6162 GCA_964390155.1 uncultured Nitrosopumilales archaeon | reverse complement strand
AAATCAAGATTGAGCAAATTTAACAATCTAGATTTGATTCATGGAGACGCTCTTAAATCGAGGCATAGGTTCAATAAACTGGTCTCTAATATACCCTACTCTAAATCCAGTGAATTCACAGAGTGGTTGAGCAAGAAGGATTTCGATAAAGCGATAGTGACTTTTCAGAAAGAATTTGCAGAGAAGTTACTCTCCCAACCAAGCTCTAGGTATTATAGAGCCATAACGATCATAGCAAGATCAAGTTTTGAAATAGAGCCTCTAAAGATAGTTGATAGAAAAGCCTTCGAGCCTAGACCAAGAGTTACGTCATTGATGCTGTCACTAAAGCCAAAGAAAGATAGAATAGACAATTCTGTTATTCCATGCATAAAGCTACTATTCTCATTCCGTGGAAAGAAGGTTACAAACGCCGTAAAGATGATCTGTAAAAAAGAGGGCAGAGACTATAAAAGCACATTCAAAAAATTAGATTTTGAAATCTCTCAAAAAAGGGTTGAGCGATTAACTGTAGAAGAATCTGTAACCATTGCTAAGGAATTATGTAGTCTCTGAGCTTCTACTACAAAGATTTCCTCAAAAAACAATTTACGCTTGGCCATCTTACTGACTTTGAAACTCATCTTCCTTAGCATTTTTATTATCTTATCATAATTCGATAAAGTGGATAAAACGAATACTATTGATCCTGATTTTGAAATCACCCTTGACGATTGTTCTATAAACCTCTCTATTACTTCAATGCCCTCTTTTCCCCCATCGACGGTTCTATCCACTATCTTGCTGGAAGGAACATAGGGCGGGTTAAATAATACGCGATCGAAGCATCTCTCACGAAAGGGACTTGCTCCATCACAGAGTACCAGTTCAAAGTTATCCAGATTGAGGGATTTGAGCCTGATTTTGGCTTCTTTTAACGCTTTTTTGCTGATTTCTGTTCCCACTACAAAGGGATTTCTTTTACAGATTTCGGCAGTAACATATCCTGAGCCTACCCCTATCTCCAAGGCCATCTTGCCTGAGTATCTTCTAATGGCATCTGCAAGGAGAAAGGTATCCTCCGCTGGTTCGTATGAACCATTTTCCATATCTCTCAATAAGAATAATTGCTAATTCTAATTAAACTTGTTCTATGCTTTCTAAGAGCAAATTACGTAGCAATTTCCGGCTCTGCCCTTCTCGTATCTTATGGTGTATAAACTGGCGAGGGTGGAGGAGGGGTAATCGAAGGCGCGGGCTTTCTTCTCTTAACTACGATTACTATTACAGCTAATACTGCAATAATGATGCCGACGATTATTAGCGAGAACCACCATTGAGTCCAGATTGGAGGGGATGGATATGTTATCTCAATACTCCAAGCAGACAAGTATCCCTCATTTGACGTTGAGTCATCATAAACTCTTATTATCCATGTTCCCTGCATCTCTTCTCCGTCAAGTTTAGATAGACCCTCCTCAGGTCGACAAGCACCATTGAATGGAGTGGACCCCGATGTTATGGATGTAGTAGCCTCATCATCAAGGACTGTATTGACGAAATTATTATCCTCGCCACCTACATCGGTGAATAACGTTATCTCAGTACCAGAAGGAGATATTAAACAGACATCTAGATTAGCATCGTAACTGTGATAAATCCACACTCTAACGTTAATATCTTCAATGGTACCTTCATCTGAGACATTGATCATTGATTCAACTGTCTCTAGGTCGTATATATTCTGGGCACGTCTGCGTTCTCATAAACTTTCGTTTCCTGGCATTTTCCTGCTGGAATAATCGTTACTGTGCTCAGAATCAATATCGATGATAAGGTTAAAATCATTAGAAGTTTGATCATTCTATTTCTTTGTAAAAATATCAATTTTTAATCATTTGACTTGCATATTCGTGAATATCTAAGGATTTGTCAATTGGTAATAGATGTAAAACTTGTTCATGTAGGAGGCGGTGGAGGTAGCTCGAGAGCCATGATTAGGTCTTTGGAGAATTTTCTGATATTAGCACTAAAGTATGCAAAACCAATGAAGGTAACCACTGACACGATTAAGCTAATAATGGCAACTGAATCCAGAAAAATGAAAGAGAATAGGTAAAACAATAACGTAAAGCCAAATATGAAAAAGGAGATTCCAAAAACCGCAATTAGGATGAAGAAGGGTGCGCTTCTTGGGAGCAAATTAATTATGACCTTTGAACCATTTACGCCAGGTGTAATATTTATGGAAACTTTCTTATCATAATTCTGCCGACTGCTACTGGAGGAACTTCCATGCCTACAAGAAATATATCTTGGCTCCTGAGAAGTTAATATCTGAGCCCCCTGGCTTATGAGAAAATTTCTAACCTGGTTGAAGGCTACGCTTGCATCAAGAAGCGTATTCTTCTCGATTTTAACCAATCCCAAAATCCGACACATGATTAGTATTTATTCCTTGTGTTTTGAAGAGCCTCTTTCGGCCCCCATGATGGCGTCTTCATTATTTGATAGTACATTTTCTTCGAATTCTTAGGGCTTTAGTCTGAGCATGGCCCAGCAAGAATCAATTTTGACGTTCTAATCAAAATAGGAGTTTTAACGAATGCTCAGATGGGTTCTAATTTCTATTATGTCTTCATCCTTCAACTCAAAGCTTTTGCCAACTCTTACTCCATCGAATTCATCCTTCCTCCAGACCCTTGCATACTGAAAGAACTTTACTAAATCCTTGTGAATCTTCTCAGCAACTTCTATGACTTCTATTCCTTTCTTCATTATCAGGGGCTTTCTTTCAGGATCCTCTCCTATCGCTTTTGTGTATATTCGAATAAATCCAAGTCTTTCTAGTATGAAGAATGCAAGAACATCTGGGCTGATGGATGAATTGAATACAATCATATTAGGAGTTAGGGTTCTTAATTGGTCAATCAAATCCCTTCTCAAAGGGATAAAGATGGTCTTCTTTACTATTCTTCCAAACAGAGCTGATTCAACATCATCAAGATTAGAATCTCGAGTTATCTTGATTATAGTATTTTTAATCTTATATCCAGAAATGAAATCTACAATCTCTCTATCACTGCAAAAATTGGAAGAACCGATAATCCTTATCCCCCCACTTGATGTTGATATTATCTCGACCTTAGGATAGTCTGAACGTATGTCTATGTTGTGGTTTTCAAACCAATCGATAACATCCTTTACATAGCCCAAAGGTTCATGACCTGAAACCATCAACAATCCATCAGCATTCCTTGAGAGGCTAATGAATCTCTCAAGCTTCTCCTCGCTTATCTCTCTGTCGAAAGGTGCAACTATTAGTTGGAATTGAACATTGGCCCCTCTGAATACTCCCAATACGGGTCTCATCAGAACTTCATGGGGCTTTACATCTGATCTTGCCAAAAGATTGAAGAAAGATATGGCTGTATTCAAAGTTCCGACTATAGCCAATTGTAGGAGTTCTCCCTTCTTAACAACCCATTCTAATCGAGAGGAGCCTTTTCGCCTTGCCCTAGCTCTCTCTATTTCTTCTTCTAAGGATGCTATCTGCCTCTTCAGGGACATCTCAAGTTTCTCAGTTCCTTTGTGCTTTGGAAAACTAGAGTAAAACTCCTTCAATAAAAGAAGCTTTGTGGCCGGGTCTCTAGCAGCTTTAGCCTCCGCCCACTTCGCCTTTGCTTTCTCTGGCAGGTTAGTGACCATCATGTTGATATATGTTGATAAGAGTAAAAAATTTTGGGTTTATATGATGAAGTGGCTCTCAGTAGCCCTTGTCGAGCCTATATACGAAATCAATGTTGGTCATATAGCTAGAATCATGAAGAACTTTGGTCTACAAGAGTTGCTACTAATCAACCCTAAGGTCGATCTGAGCAAAGCAAGAAAGTTTGCATCCCATGGGGTTGACATTCTTGAGAACGCTAAAGAGACGAGCTTTGATGAATTAAGAAAAAGTTTCGATATTGTAGTTGGTACTACAGCTATAACCGTCAAAAGGGCGTCCAGAATTATGAGAAAAGCTTTAACCCCTCAATATCTTTTTGATAACCTAAAGGATTTTTCGGGAAACCTTTGTTTGCTCTTTGGGCGTGAGGCTACGGGTCTAAGGAACGAGGAGCTAAAACTCTGTGACTTGATAGTCAGCATAGACACTGGTACAAGCTACAGAACACTGAACATATCTCACTCCGTTGCCATACTGCTATACGAAGTATCAAAGCTGAGAATCGAAGTTCATGAAGAGATTGCGTCGAGGGAAGAGAAAGAGAGAACTATCGAATACTCTGTCAAATTAGCAAGGAGTTGTGGCTTTCAAGAGCATAAGCTACCTCTACTGGAAGAAGCTATGAGGAAGTTACTAGGTAAGGGCAGACCTACACCCAGGGAGCTGTATATTATGATGGGTCTACTCAGAGAAGCGATATTGGCTTTGCAAAGGGCTAAAAAATAGAAAGATTCATCAAAAAATCTTAGATTAGATCTAGAAGTTCTTTTTCTTTGTAAGCGTCTACCGGACGCTCCGTGCTCTCTTCTACTTCTCTCTTAAGCAGGCTCTCTTGCGAATGTTTGATTGCTGACTTCTTTCTCTTGAACCAAGTACCGTATAGCTTGCCACATTTCTTGCACCTTACCCCTGAATCCGAGTAAAATAGAACCTCCTCTCCACATGAGCATTTACCGAATATGCCCTTCTCTTCAACCACTTGTATTAGACGCACCGTCTTTGGCCTCATACTAGTCGCCTGTCTTATAACATACGTTATATAAGAATCTTTACCCCAAATTTTGAGCGAAAAATCAGTCTTATTGTTGCAATTCAGTTAAATTCAAGATCTGGTTTTTACATTTAATTTAAATATGTGGATTTTTCTGATAAAATTTTTAGCGTTTTAAGGGCTAGTATTTCGCCTGTCGTGGGAATGTTAACTACTAAATGTGGATTTTCATATGATCCTGCCTTCGTGACACGATAAGTGCAGCAAGCGACTTACTAATGGACTCATTACAAAATTATTGAAGTGCTTGATCAGTTAGGAAAATCCTAAGGGGATAGCAGAATAGAATAACAATTGGAATCTTCATGGTTAGATTCTGCGACAAAAACACTACCATAATGTTTAAAAATTTATCTAAACCCTACATAGCGCTAGGTCGAAATGCCTATAGATGTGAATTTCAAAAACAGTAGAAAGATTGCTAGTAAGCATGAGGGTCATGATGTTTGGGGACCGGTCGAGTCACCTAAAATACTGGGCATACATGGTAGTATAGTAGCCGTAGACTTCGACATTTGCATAGCTGACGGTATATGTTTAGACGTTTGTCCAGTTTCTGTTTTCGAATGGTTGAATACTCCTGGTCATCATGCTTCTGAAAAGAAAGCAGACCCTATAAGAGAACCTGATTGTATATACTGCTTAGCGTGCGAGACTCAATGCCCAGTCCTTGCAATTAAGATATCTCAGCCTTAGTCCCGAGTTATTCAATTACTTGAAATCCAAGGACATCCAGTACTCTCCCATACGCTACTAATTCATTCAAGAAGAGTTATGAATTAAGTATGTCTAAAAATACAGGCTTATTATGGATGGAGAGCAAGGCTTCATCGTTCATCAGTTCATAAAACCGAATACTACGAGTCTGGAAAGAAGTTAGAATCAGAGAGGGCGGGAAGCCATTTAGTATGGATGAAATTCAGCTCTACATAGTATCCGGAATACCTAGCATCGATGCGGTCTTGGCCGATAGTTTGCTGAAGGAACTTGGTTCCGTTGAGAAGGTATTCACAAGCGATGAAGATGGACTAGAAGAATAAAAAGGGATTAGCGATAAATTGGCAAAAAGAATAAGAGAATTATCCAAAGCGAGACATGGGCCCAAACGGTTGATCCTAATGGATTCCAATCAATTCTGATTTTAGCTTTCAAAACTAGATGTTCTAAAAGGCCGAAAATGATCAAAAAGAAGGTTTTCATAACTTCTGAACAGCCTAATAATGAGAAGAAGCATTCGCTTGAGGATAGGAAAGGGAACAAAAACCTAGGGCTAAATTAAAGAAGAAAATTTAATAATGTCGCTTGTTTGGCTGAAAGCAGTTGATAGAAAAATGAGAAGAACCTCTGTTTTCTCAATCGTATCCATCCTTATTAGTGCATCTATTCTCGCTATACCCTTATC
>CAYMHC010000056.1:0-6232 GCA_964390155.1 uncultured Nitrosopumilales archaeon | reverse complement strand
GGGAAAAAAGTTCTGGTTGTAGACGATGTTGCAGATATGGGTCATAGTCTACAATTGGCGAAAGAATATGTTCAAGAGAAAGGGGCAAAAGAAGTGAGGCTCTGCACCCTCCATTACAAACCGTGGTCGGTAGTCAAGCCGGAATATTACGTTAAGGAGACGGAAGCATGGATAATCTACCCATGGGAAGTCAAAGAAACTCTGAAAGATCTTTTTGAGAAATCAAAAGAAAAAGGCTTGAAGATTTCTGATGCTATGTACGAAATGGAGAAAAAAGGCATTCCTAAGCATATCATTGAAGAGTTCTTGGAAGAAAATAGACTATACTAGAAGTCGTTTTCAGCATTTCTTGACAGGAAAGTGAACTTCTAAGTGCACAATTGGAGGACATCTGGGGAATCTTAGGTAGATTTCTCTTGCAGGTCCTACTATCATGTATCCATTATCCTCGATCCAAATCTTCAAATCTCTATAGGTTTCGGGAATATTGTACTGCTTCCATGGTCCTTCATAACTCGTGTATGCCACTTCGTCTCCCCCTGTCTCCTTGATTTTAACTCTCTCGTCTGACTCTGCCCCGCCTTCAAAGGACACACCTATGTCACTCCTACACTTATCGGCTGGAACCTCTTCAGGATTGTCGTAGTAGATGCCCATCGCAGAACCGGGTTTTAGGCGTCTTTTTGCCAACCACTCGAAGATCTCGCCAAACAAAGGGCCTACTGTACTGTACGGTCCAATATTGTGTATATAAGCAATGGTAAACTTCTCTGAAGTTTTCACTCTGAAATCTTCCAAAATGCTCGCCTAAGCAAAATCTTGGTTTACTGAGAATAAAAATATTTGCCAAAAAATCCATTCCGTTTCAGTAGATAGATTTTGACCATCAACTACGCCGAAAAAGAGTATCCCAAACGAGGCAAAAAACGGTCTATTTGATCGGCAATCTGCCAAGGGATATCTCAGGACTCTAGTCGAGGAATTCAAGAACATTTGGATAAACCCTTTTGATAAAAAAATGGATCAAACTATGGTTTATGATGAACAAGATTAATATGGCATTGGTATATAGTGCACTCCTAGAAGGTCCTAATCATGAAACTATCGAAACTAAGACCTATTCAAGATATAGAACTCACAAAACCATTCTCTGCAAGATCAATAATAGACGAGATGAAGGATTCCGGAGGATTCGTAGGAAGACATCTTGCAGAAGGGGTTGATATTCTCTCAGATATGATGAAGAAAAGATCATGTATCAAGTTCTTGAGTTTTCCGGCAGCTCCCATCGCTACAGGATTAAGAGGCGTATTGAGAGAGCTCGTAAAGCGTGGATTGTTCAACGTAATAGTAACCACCTGTGGAACTCTGGATCACGATTTGGCCCGTTCATGGGGGGATTACTATGAAGGAAGCTTCAGTTTCGATGATAGAATGCTTTTCAATGAAGGTTTTCACAGGCTAGGCAATGTTATTGTACCGAGAGAAGTTTATGGACCTCTGTTAGAAAAGAACCTTCAGCCCTTCTTTAAGCAATTATATGATGAAGGTATAAGAGACTTAACCTCGATGAACTTGTGCAGAAGACTTGGAGAGTTTGTGAATAATGAGCACTCCATTCTTTATTGGGCTTATAAGAACAACGTACCTGTGATCATACCAGGATTGACAGACGGTGCTATTGGAAGCCAGATTTGGCTATTCTCACAAGCTCATAAAGACTTCAAGATAGATCTGCTGGGAGATGAACAGTTGCTCTCAGATATAGTATTCGACGCAAAATCAACAGGGGCTTTGATGATAGGAGGAGGAATATCGAAGCACCACGTATTATGGTGGAATCAGTTTAGAGGAGGGCTAGACTATGCCGTTTACATTACCACGGCCGTCGAATATGATGGCAGCCTCAGTGGAGCATTAGTAAGAGAGGCTATATCGTGGGGGAAGGTCAAAATCAAGGCTAAACAGGTTACAATACATGGTGAGGCAACGGCCTTACTTCCTTTTATGATATCAGCCCTTCTGGAAAAGATTGAACCTTAGATTGCGACAAGTGTTATGGTCCTAGTCACGCCTTCCGTTCGTCGAATTCTAGAAATCAAGGAGTTGAGCTTCTCTTGGCTTGGGACTTCCACCATGAAGACTCCATCATATTCTCCGTAGACCATAAAACCCTCTTTTACACCTTCATACTTCTTTATCTCTTTGATCACTCTGTCTTCTATGCCTAGCACTAATCCTATTAGTATGACAGCTCTTATCTGGCCCAAAACGATCACCATAGAACCATAATCATCGCGAGTTTTTAAGATTATATGGCCATAAAGATAGCTAAACTTAAAAGAGCAAGTATTCGAAGAGTGATATCATAATAAAGACAACTGGAATTAGGAGGAAAGGAGCATAAATGATTAACGAACTACTGGGTCAGTTGCTTGCGCCTATAGCTGGTATCACTGCTCTTGTGTTCTCTCTCTATTTGGCATGGCTTATTACTCGCTTTGAAGTAGGAAATCCGAAGATGAAGGAGATACATGATGCCATAAGAGAGGGTTCAAAAGCCTACCTTAAGAGACAGTACAAGACCATCTCGATCATTTCTATAACACTCATGATCGTTCTCTACATAGCCTTCGACCTTTTTGAGCACCAGGGTATACCATTCATCTCATTCGCCTTCATAATTGGTGCAAGCTTCTCTCTACTTGCAGGATACGTCGGAATGGATGTAGCTACTCGCGCCAACGCAAGGACTGCCTATGCAGCTAATTACGGTCTCGACAAGCCTCTGAAACTTGCTTATTACGGTGGCTTGGTCGGGGGCTTGTTTAATGTAGGGCTGAGTCTCTTAGCAGTAACCGCGCTCTTCTATCTATATGGCAAACCAGAGCTCATAGTCAGCCTAGGATTTGGAGCAAGCCTCTCAGCATTATTCGCCCAGCTTGGAGGTGGAATCTTTACAAAGGCTGCGGATGTAGGGGCGGATATTGTGGGAAAAATCGAGGCAGGAATCCCTGAAGACGATCCTAGAAACCCCGCTGTTATTGCTGATAACGTGGGCGATAATGTAGGCGATGTCGCGGGAAGAGGAGCCGATCTTTTCGAGTCCATGACTGCTGAAAATATAGGTGCCATGATAATAGGTGTGTCTCTGTTTGTCGCTACAGGAAATTCCTTTTTTGTAATATTCCCGTTATTGGTCAGGGCCGTGGGCATCTTTGGGACCATCCTTGGTGTACCTTTCATCAGGGCCCGCAATTTCAAAGACCCTATGGTTCCTATGAGAAACGGGATGATAGCTACGACCCTTATCGTAGTTTTTGGTCTTTACTTCCTCGTGACTAATACAATATTGAGTATTAATCTTTACGTGGCCGCTTTGACAGGGGTTTTGACAAGCGTCTTCATCTTTGTAATAACAGAATACTACACCTCAAGAAAGTACAGGCCTGTAAAAGAGATAGCCAAATCGTCCACTACAGGCCCAGCTGTCAATATCATAAGTGGTTTCTCTCTAGCTTTAGAGAGTACGGCCTTGCCAGTGATAGTTATAGTGGCAGCTCTCCTTGTAGGATATTACCTTGGAACTCTCTTTGGCATTGAGACAGGAATAGATTTGCATACAGCCGGGGTATACGGCACAGCGGTCGCTACTATGGGAATGCTTTCGGTTGCTGGCATGATCCTAGGTATGGATGGATTCGGACCCATAGTCGACAACGCTGCAGGAATAGCGGAGATGTCTGGTGCTGAAAAATCACTTAGGGAGAAGATAGATGCTTTTGATGCTGCTGGCAATACTACTAAAGCTCTTACTAAAGGTTATGCTCTGGGTTCAGCAGGGCTGGCCGCGCTCCTACTCTTTCAAGCCTATCTTGCAGACTACGCTCGACTTTCGGGCATAAATTCAGTAAATGTGATTGTTGACATAGTCAAACCGGAGATTATTGCAGCTCTCTTCATAGGTGGACTTCTTCCATTTATTTTCAGTTCTTTCGCCATCAGGGCCGTTGGCAGGGCTGCCTTCAAAGTCGTGGAAGAAGTAAGAAGGCAGTTCAGGGAAATACCTGGATTGATGGAAGGAAGTGCAAAGCCTGATTACTCCAAATGTGTGGATATCAGCACTTTATGGGCTCAGAAGGAGATGATTGTTCCTAGCTTACTGGTGGTGGTAGTGCCATTGGCAGTGGGTTTCCTTCTGGGACCTGTAGCCGTCGGGGCTTTCCTAATAAGTGCAACTGTAAGCGGTACGCTACTGGCATTCTTGATGAACACTGGAGGGGCCGCTTGGGACAACGCAAAAAAGCTCATAGAGTCAGGAGTCTTTGGTGGTAAAGGTTCGGATGCCCATAAAGCCGCTGTCGTAGGAGACACCTTTGGAGACCCTCTGAAGGATTGTGCAGGGCCTTCATTACATGTGCTAGTAAAGCTCATTAATACCATATCCTTAACTTTCGTGCTGCTCTTCATCTTGTACTCGATATTGTAGGAAGATTTTTTATAATACTTATAGGCTCCTGTGTTAATGATCGGCTTATGAAGGCAGTAATATTAGCAGGGGGATATGGCAAGAGGTTAAGACCATTAACCACAGAGAAGCCAAAACCCCTCATAGAGATAACCAACAAGCCCATATTGACTATACAATTCGAATGGCTAAAGAATTTTGGCATAAATGAAGTGATTCTGTGCGTAGGATTTCTTAAGGAAAAGATCATAGAGTATGTGGGAAATGGTAGAAGATTTGGCATGAAGGTAGGGTATGCAGTGGAAGAGGAACCCTTGGGTACAGGCGGAGCTTTGTTGAACAGCGAGCTTCTTCTTGGAGGAGATGAGAGATTCATCGTCCTAAATGGTGATGTCATAACGGACTTGGACCTATCCAGACTGATAAACTACCCTGATAGATCGCCAGGGGTCATAGCTATAGTGCCACTGAGATCCCCCTATGGAGTTGTTATGACAAATGATAATCATGAAATAGTAGAATTCAGGGAGAAGCCTATTCTAAAGGACTTCTGGATAAATGCAGGAGTTTATTGCCTTAATCATAATATCTTTGAATATCTCCCTGAGAAGGGCGATATAGAGACTACCGCCTTTCCTAAACTGGCTGAGGAGAAGAAACTCAGAGCTATAAAGTGTTCAACTTGCTTCTGGAGAGCTATAGATGTTCAGAAAGACATAGAAGAGGCAGAGAGAGACTTGTCAGCACGATAGGCCAAAGAAGATGGATTTTGGCAAAGTGAAATTAGAACATAATAAACCTCTTATTAACTAACTGTAAATGTTGAAATTCATGGTAACTCTTAATCTGTGAAGGATTTCCTCAATTTGACAGAATCGAAAACAAGAATCCCCTCAACACAAAATCCATACTTATAGTGCTAATCCCAGGATTAACAACAAGAGTGAGGCCACAATGCCGGCCAACACCATGAGAATCCCTTGTAGAATCATACTTGACTTTGAAATCCTCCCTAGAAAAAGACCTAGGGTGAAAAGAGTTGTTAAGTTTAGGAGTATGGATGCTAACAAAGCATCTCCCAAAGACATCAAACCATGGAAGGACAGGATGAAAGGTAGTAGTGTAACAAGCGATGTTACAACAGGAGATAACGCATCAACCAAGGCTATCCACATCATCGCTACTCTAGAAGCTTTGCCTATTATCGAATTCTTTAATTCTGAAAAAATGGCCTGTTCAAGTTCCTTCATGTCCTTGACCCTCTGGGTCCTCTCTGCCATAAAAGCTCCCCAGGCCCCAGATATGCCCATGGCAAGGCTTGCCCCGAAGCCAGCACTTAGGATAACTCTTGCATCCAAGTGTCCTGCAATATATGAACCTATTACTACCCCCAGTGTAGCAAGTGCTCCATCAAACCCGTTCATTATGAAATATCTTTCTGCAATCTCTCCGGCCCTAGCTACTCTAAGATAATTTCTTAGCTTTGAAAGAATCTGGTTTTGAATACCTATCATGCCTCCTAATCAAAGCTTGGGATTTTGTGCTTCGAATTCATTTATGATTAAGGCTTCAATTTATATGTAACTGTACTAGATATAATGCTATGTCAGTTCATATAAAAAGGATGGTTATAGATTCGCTCAAGCCACGAGAAACTACAATCCTTGATGTATCCAAGGCTCTATGTGACGTCAAAGGGGTTGATGAGGTCGATATAACTGTAACTGAAGTGGACGTCAGAACCGAAACCATAAAAATTACCGT
>CAYMHC010000055.1:0-6241 GCA_964390155.1 uncultured Nitrosopumilales archaeon | reverse complement strand
TAGGAGCAGAATTGGTGAATAGTGATGATGTAGCAGGGATAGTCTTCACAGGGTCTAAGGCTGTGGGTGTATCTTCGTACAGAGTCTTCAGCGAAAAAAACCCAAGGCCCTTTATAGCCGAGATGGGTGGCAAAAACCCAGTAATAGTAACATCGAAAGCAGACTTGGATAAAGCCGTCGAAGGAGTTGTAAGAGGAGCCTTCGGCTTTAGTGGTCAGAAATGTAGTGCTTCCTCCCGTGTTTATGTAGATAATAGAGTAAGAAAGGAGTTCGTAGAGAAGCTTGTAAAGAAGACAAAAGAACTCGTGGTAGATAATCCAACATTAAGAGACACTTTCATAAGCCCCTTAATAAATGAGAGAGCGTATAGAAACTATCAGAGCTACATAGAGATCGCAAAGAAGGATGGTAAGATTCTTACAGGTGGGAGAATTCTGACGGATGAAAAGCACAAGTACGGTTACTTTGTTGAGCCGACTCTAGTTGATGACCTCCCAAAGAATCACAGATTGTTCAAGAATGAACTATTCGTTCCAATACTTTGCATAGCTGGTGTCGATTCTCTTGATGAAGCGATAAAACTGTCCAATGACGTAGATTATGGTTTAACAGCTGGTATCTTTACTGAAGACAAGGAAGAAATAAATAGATTCTTTAATGAAATCCAAGCAGGAGTGATATACGCTAATAGGAAAACAGGGGCTACAACAGGAGCCATGGCTAGATCGCAACCTTTCGTTGGATGGAAGCATAGTGGGTCAAGTGGCAAGGGAGCCGGGGGAAGCTACTACCTAATTCAATTCTTGAGAGAGCAGAGCCAGACCATTGCCCATTAATATGTTTTCTAGTTCGGGCAAAATCTATTTTACTTACTTATTCTAAAGCCTCTTTTATGAATTTCAAGCAAGTTGAAGAATCCCTTGCGGACATATCGAGAGAACTTGATGAAGTTCAGGAGAAACGTGAGAAGATACTACGCGAATCTAGGGATGTTATATCGCTATCTGCCAAAGCAATAACGAACATTCATCTAATGAATTTGGACGAGGCAGTTTCTAAGCTGAATTCTGCTAAAACTTTGTTGGCAGAGCTGAGCAAAGTCGGGACTTATGATTTACACAGATACCTTATATCGCCTGAAGTAGAATTCGTTGAAGCTTCTGTCCTTTTTTCCATTGTGATGAAGAAACCAATTCCTTCGTACAAGGAGCTTGAGGTGACCAATGTCTCTTACCTTCTTGGTCTATTAGATGCAATAGGAGAGGTAAAAAGGCGCATATACGATGAAATAAGGAGAGGAAAAAGTAGCGAAGCTTCTTCCCTATTTAGTATCATGGAACACTTGTACATCATTATACTACCCTTTGCGATCCATGACCACTTGGCCCAAGGCATAAGAAGGAAGCTAGATGTAGCAAGGATATTAGTAGAGGGTACTCGATCTGCAATCACAGAAGAAACGAGGAGGTCAAAGATGATAAAGGCCATGGAGAAGCTCTCGAAGGAACTTTCATCAAAAGGCAAATAATCCATTCATTTGGGAATAGTCATGTTAAGAAATTAGGTTTCTCCTTCAATTTTTCGGTGTCCCAATTTTGTTCTTAAACGATTGGTATTAGTCTAACTTGATTTTCAACTAGGTCGACAGCAAACAAACTGGTCTTAGGCCGCATCCCATAGATTACAAGGGCATTATTGAGGTCTTTGCATACAAAGTGAGAATCTGCAACGTGAGTAACGTATCCTAAAAATTTCATGCCCCGTTTCATCGTTCCAATAAACGTAGTTCCGCTTTCCTGTGCATAGTTTATGATGGCTTCAATTGTGGCGAGGGTCTTGTCAGATCCAAATCGATTTAAGAGCGAATCAAAACCGAGAAGAATCACCATGCCATTCTTAACGTGTTCAGAATCGAACTTCTTTTTCGAAATTTCTTCTAAAGCCTTTATCTGATTCTCAAAATCGCTTGCATTAGGGCGATATAATGCAGCCTCTTGTGTCAATTTGTAAGGATACATTTCACCTATTGAAGGAATTATTATCGTCGGTTTCCCATTCATGATAGCGTTCCAAGCGATCTGAGTATGTATTTGTAAGTACCTCATGTCCACGCTATGCTCAATCTCGAACAAGTTAAAACTCCCTTTTTTGAAACCTCCCATGATCCCATCAAGATCGGGAATACCTGATGAAATTCGGTCATTAGCAAGGTCCTTTATCAGTGATGGTCTTATGGACAAGTCCTCATAAAAAGGGGGAAAGGTTCTAAACCTTCCACCTTCCAAAGTAAACGTGTATTTCTTATTCGAGATTCTGATTCCTCTCAGCTTTTTAAGTTCCATCTCTCTCGTAGTTCGTCTTTCTAGCCGATCTTCGTACACTCTACCAGCTTCGGCTTCACCATAAACCTCCGTTGAATTAAGGCTCACAACCCCATCAACAAGAAAATCAAGGAAAGATGTTTCTTTTGTTTCTTCTACTAGTATCGTCCTTCCATTCGTAACAAAGGTCGTCATCACAATTGCTTTTGCGGTTCTTAGCTGTTCTTTGGGATCCATCTCCGTGCCCATAGCGTCCCAAGTATCGACTATAAGAAAAGGTCGATCCATCTTCAGTAACTGATCCCGAAGTCTATTCAAGAGCCTCTCAGGGCTTTCGTGACCTGTTTCCGAAAATCGTATCTCTTCTGGACCCAGCACTATCTTATTCTTAAGCCAGGGGTAGTATTCGTAAATGATGGTTGGCGTAGTCTTAGTTGAGAAGTAAATACAGTCAACGGGTTCAAAGAATTGAAGTATTTCTAAAGCCAGGGTGGTTTTGCCTGTCCCAGCATCTCCTTTGATGAGCAGAGTGCGCCCCATCCTAAGAAAATTATTCAATTCATCTGGGACCCTTGATGCGCCCATCAAAAAACTTCACCCCAAAAAGGTCCGATTATGAAGACCTAGCGAACTCCTCAGCGACTAGTAGTCTAATGAGTTCGGTATTATTCTTTATGCCCTTGCGCGTCTTAATTAGGTTAAACTTTTTTGCTAGGTCCCCCTCGAGAACAACTCTTATTACTATTCTGTTATCAAAAGTGCTTTTTTGTTCCATTTTAACATCTTGTGTCCTGAGAGAAACAAAAAATATATAAGCTTTTTGATTGTCTTCTATTGCCATGGAAAGTAATATAGAAAATGAGCAGATTGAGAAAATACTGTTAGTTCGGGACAGAGCCGGAAGTCCAGCACCCTTGGACTATATTTCTTTGTATGCAGGAATCAAAGATCTTCTTGAAATTTTGGAAAAAATGGAAAAGAAAAAAGACTTAGTTCGCCGAACTCCATCCTCATTCTGGTCCCGCAGTGAGGACCCTATGTACGAGATAATTCCCAAGACACGAAAAGAATTATCCAGTATATTGTTTTGATCCTTATACAGGCGGTGGACAAAAATCTGCGGCATAACTGGCCTCCTATCTTTGGAAGACGTAAATGCTGGAAAGCTATTGATGAATATGATGGATGCCCTTCAACATCGTGGGAGGGACTCGGCTGGTTTGGCAATATACAACAACAACCCTCCCACCAATAGTGAATACATTCTAAGAATTTTCACTCGAGATGTTATAGGTGCTGCCAGCGGAATTGCAACAGCAATAGCTAGAGCGGGTGGCGACATTAGGAGTATTCAAATGAATCCAGTAAACGGTTTTGGATTTGATCGATACATAATCAGGGCCAGAAAAGAGTCTTTGGAGAGAATAGTCTATGAGATCAATTCAACAAAGGTTTCTCGAGTCCTCAGCGTAGGGCATTCTATGGAAATAATAAAAGATGTCTGCACAGTGGAAGAGCTGGATAAACGTTTTAAAGTATCCGATCTCAACGGGACTCATGGAATAGGACATGTACGCTTCTCCACAGAGAGCAAAGTAGACCTTTTTCACGCTCATCCTTTTCAATCCTTCAGTTATCCAGACATAGCTGTAGTCCATAACGGACAGATGACAAACTACTACAAAATGAGAGACAAACTTGAGAGAAAAGGACATAGATTTGAGACGGAGAACGATTCAGAACTTATAGTCCATTATGTGGCCGATAAGCTCGAAAACGGCTTAGATCTCGAAGAAGCCTTAAATGGATCTGTAAAAGACCTTGATGGGCCCTTCTCCTACATAATCTCGATGCCAAACGCCATAGGTGTGGCTAAAGACAAGCTAGGATTAAGACCAGCTCTTGTATTGGAAAGCGACAGAATCTCTGCTGTCGCATCTGAAGAGGTGGCTTTAAGAGCCTTGGGTCATTCTGGGACTATTCGTAACGTGAGGCCAGGAGAGGTAGTAACATGGAGAAGGTAGTACACGCCAAAGTAGAAGAAGTGATAGAAGCGAGAAATCTCAATACTCGCCAGTTGAATAAAGCGTTAAGAGACTTATCTGAGAGAGCTAGTAAGATCGTCATAAAAGATACCAAAGGTAAACATCATATAGCAGCCGGTCTTTGTCGGGATGTTGTCATTGACATAGAAGGCTCCGTGGGTTACTTCGTAGGAACCATGATAGATGGGCCCAAGATAAGAATCCATGGCAATGCCGGATGGTTTGCAGGAGATAACATAACTTCAGGAGAAGTAATAGTTGATGGGCATGCAGGGAATGGCCCTGGTCAAGGCATATACGGTGGGGTAGTGACCATCAAAGGAGATGCTGGCGACCGCGTAGGAGCACTAATGAAGCTTGGAACCGTAATAATAGGTGGGAACACAGGAATAATGACAGGATTGTATATGATGGGTGGAGAGATAGTAGTTCTAGGTAACCTTGGAGATTGTGCTGGCGAGTCCATAATAGGAGGACAAATAATCTTCACGGGCAACACCCCAAGCTTAGGCAAAAATGCAGAGATAGTCGAATTGAATCAAAGCGAGGAGGAAAATGTACGCATACTTCTAGGGAAATACGACTTCAAAGCACCTCCATATTTTAAGAAGATAGTCCCTGAGAAGCCTCGCCCCTTCTATAAAGAAGCTGAAAAACTGAGAACAAGAGTAAGAAGAACTCATACTCATTACCAAGTTTCTATAAACCAAGCTCTCTGTAATAAATGCAGAGTCTGTGTAAGATTTTGTCCTAGAGAAGTTTTTGAACTTGTAGGTGACCGTGTTATCCCAGTACGAAGGATAGAATGTGTTGGTTGTCAAGTTTGCGTGGAGTATTGTCCAACCAATGCTATAGATGTAATTCCTACACCATTGGATTCTAAATATGTTTGGGATAATCATAACATTGATGAGATACAGCGTAAAGCGGCCTTTGGGCATCATCTAGTAAGGGGAATGGGGGCATGGAGAAAGTTTCCCCATTTTGACGATCTAGTTGTGCTTTGTGCCCAAACATCAAGACCACCTATAGATCATTACCGGGAGCCTTGTAGCACTGAGACTTCGATTGGAAAAAGGTTTGCTGAGAAGCCATTAAGGCTCAAAGCGCCAATATTGATAGGAGCCATGTCTTTCGGTGCCATAAGTAAGGAAGCCAAGATAGCTATAGCAAAAGCTGCGTCAAATATTGGAATATCTGTAAACACGGGAGAAGGAGGAATGTTGCCCGATGAGAGGCATAATGCGTCTATCTTGATTTCTCAGTACGCATCAGGAAGATTCGGAATTTCAGCTCATTATCTCCAGGCCGCGGATGCTGTTGAGATAAAGATAGGTCAGGGTGCCAAATCTGGCCAAGGAGGACTCTTATTAGGAGAGAAAGTAAGCGAGGAGATAGCTAGTGTTAGAGGGATACCTATAGGCACAGATGCCATAAGCCCAGCGCGCCATCTAGACATAGTAGGGCCAGAGGATTTGAAGATGAAGATAGAGCAGTTAAGAGAGGTTACAGACTGGAGAATACCTATAATGGTCAAGTACTCAGCTGGTAGAGTATCTGATGATGTGAAGATAGCGGCTAAAGCCGGGGCTGACATAGTCGTAGTGGATGGTAAACAAGCAGGAACTGGAGCTGCTCCAGAGATAGTCCTTGAACAAGCGGGTATGCCAACGCTCCCAGCTTTGGTGGAAGCAAACAAAGCCTTGAAAGAAATAGGCCTCAGGGATGAAGTCAACCTAGTCATATCTGGCGGGATAAGAAATGGTTCGGATATAGCCAAAGCCATAGCTTTAGGAGCGGATGCCGTAGCCATGTCTACATCAATTTTAATAGCCATGGGTTGTACCGTTTGCGGATTATGTAACACCGGTCTTT
>CAYMHC010000054.1:0-6302 GCA_964390155.1 uncultured Nitrosopumilales archaeon | reverse complement strand
AAACATCACATACTGCAGCTATGGTGTTGCCCATTACATCGCCATGGGCACATACTGCTTGCTTGCCTTCTTGTGCACCAGGTCTACCTGATACAGCCTTTAATATGGGTCCTTCATAAGCACAGTCCTTGTGAGGTCCTACGGCACCACATTCATACGCTACCAACGTTCTTCCAGCAGCTATCGCCCTTCCCATCATGGCTATTGTGTGGGGGAAGTCGTGAGATGTCAGACCGCCTGCTATGAACATTAGAGTGTTGGCACCGCTGCAGTTGGTCTCTCCACCTGGGTTTGTTGTGTACTTCTTACATATCTCTACGTTTCTTGTCCAGACATAATCCATGTCCAAACTGCCAAGGTACCCTATGCCGAATAGGATCGCACGAATATCGTTTCTCATACATCCATAGTCCAGGACTTCCTTGCCGCCCATAGTCTCCATGCATATATCGCTAGCACCATTCCTGCAGCACTCTTCAACGGTCTCGGCTATGTGGGCGTCATACGCCGAGCCTAGAGCTGCACGAAGACCTCCTGGTTTTTCTGCTATTCTTGTATCACCGACCGTTTGCCTTAGGGCAGCCTTCATTCCATACTTGCTCACATATTCCTCTATGATAGCCGCCTGAGTGGCTGTTATTTCCCCCGCCCACTTTGGATTATCTGTCTGCTGGAATACGTGCTCTTGCTCGATCATGAAGAAGGGCATACCAATGGCTGCTGCTCTATCACATGCATCTCTTGTTATCTTTATGTGCTCATCCTTCAATTTCTGTAATGAGTCTCCAGTTCCAGGCCTTGGTGCAACCTTCACTTCAGGAACGACGTATCCTGCACCAAACTGTATGTCCCAATTCTTGCAATATACTGGATAGATTGCATGGCCTAATACCATGTCGTCAGGGTCTTTGTACGCCATACTGGTATATCTAAATTTGACCAATTTGCTTCGATAAAAGATCGTTGATTTTGATACTTAAGGCTTCTTGGCAATTTTGCCTACAAATTTTGACACAATTCACATCATTATGATGGAATCAAAGCTATTATAGAAGAGTAAGCTCCCATTAAGAAATCTAGAAACCGATTATGGACACAAGAGACTATTCTTAAAAGATCAATTATGCCTGTCTTCTAAATGAAAGTCAAAACGATGTCGTGGAAAAATCTTCCTTACTTCGTCCTCCAAGATGCTACTCACAACTTTGTCCTCCAAATCCTTAACTTCAGCGTATATCGTTATCTCACCGTCTCTCACAGAGCGTTTCAAATCTCCAGCGAAATCCACTCCATGCTTAACTTCCAGTATGCTGGCCTTGAAGGAGCCTGCAGGGGTCTTCAGATATGCTTTAACATGCCCTATTAGCCCGCTTCCAGAGTTCAGAGATGCATTGGCTACTCCATTGAGCACATCGCTTACAACCACCTTTATCTTATTCTCACTTACGTCTTCACTCGCTTTAAACGTAACTTTAAGAGCTGCTCGCCCCATGCCCGCCAAAGCTATTGAATCTTCTTCGACTCCTAAAGTTGAACTCCTCATGTCGCCTTGAAGAATTATATCGATTAATTCATTTATTCCATCTCCCCTTTTCGCCGACATTTTAAATATGTAAGCACTTGGGTTGAGTTCTCTTATGGCAGACTTTAGCAGTTCCATTTCCCATTTTGACTCTATAAGATCGGCTTTGTTTATTGCTACAACGTCTGCTTCTTTGATTTGTTTGATAAGGAAGCGCTCCATCTCTTTGAACATGCTCCTGAATCTAGAACCATCTACTAAAGCTACTACCGGTGCTTGTTCTATTGATGTGTCTACTAACCCATCAACTATGTCTCTGATCTTTGAGGGCAAGGCTATGCCCGTTGGTTCGATGAGTACTATGTCCGGTCCATAATTATCTATGAGAATTCTAAGGGTCGACTGTAAATCTCCTTGAAGTGAACAACAGATGCATCCTTGGACGATCTCTCTAACCTCGAACCCAAAGTCACGAATAAAAGAACCATCTATGCCTACTTCTCCAACTTCGTTAACGATAATGCTTACCTTCCTACCATGATTTATGGATAGCTCCTTTCCCAAAAGAATTAGCGTAGTTGTCTTCCCGCTACCAAGAAACCCAGCAATCTGGGCAACCCTGGTCAATAATTATGTGCACCGAAATCATTCTAGCGTAGAAAGACGCCCAAATCTACCTACGTTCAGCCTTAATTCTCCTCTAAAGCTACTGATATAACCATTCTCTATCCTAACCTTTGCGCCTACCTGAACTTTATCAATATCGTCGTTCCAAAGTGATAGCTTTATGGTGCCTGAAGCATCCTGTAAAACACAGTCAGCAACCCTTGCCTGTTGCCCAGTCCTTAACGTAACATTCCTAGGTTCCGGAATATCCGAAACAATTCCCTCTACATCGACCTTCCTCATACCATCTTTCAATTCGTTTATCTTCATTAACTATCAACTGCTCCTATAAATACCGCTATATATAACTTTGAGCCTTTAATGGAAATCTAATCCAAAAGAACTAGACCAGTTAAAGTTATCTTACTACGGGGTTCAAAGGTGGATTCTAAACCTGCGTTTTTTGTAGTGGCATAGACGTCTATCCCAACTGCTTCCATACTGGGCCTAGCTTCAAAAGGATGCCTGCAAGGCGTATTTGGATTACATCTATCACATAACCTACATGAAGCTGCTACTAGACCTGTAGCAAAATAGTATCCCCGGTTAAAAGCCCCTCTCTCAATATTTGAGATTATTCTCTGTAAGTCCTTCCAAGCCGTATCTATCGAGTGCTCTAGCCTATGCCCCATCTCCCTAAATAGATCAGGTAAGGTCAAATCATCATTATTCTTCTTTGTTGCTAGCTCATCTGGGTAAGGAAACTCAAGCTGGACTATTACCGCGTATCTATACTTTTGAAGATATCCTGAAAATTCTTGTGGCGATGGTGTGAAGGGAGGGCACATTAAGCATTGTCCATACCAAGGGCATGGAGGGTACCTGCACTTAAGAAGAACTCTCTCATCAACCACAACTTGATTAGCTTTTATGGTCTTTGCATTACTTGCTCCTCCTTTAATGGCCATCTCACATAATTCCTCTGCATCGGCTCTTAATCGCCTTGGATTAAGCACAGCAATCGCCTCCTTCATCGATTCTCAAGTTTAATAAAAATTGCTGAAGACAGATTTCCAAAAACCTTACGCTTAAATCCATCCTCTTTGAACTGCTTTGGCATGACTACGTCATATGATTTGGTATTACTTGCTTCTATCCTTTTTGCTCTAACCTTTTCTCTTACTTATCTATTTACGTTTGCTTTGGTCAGAAATCTACCGAAAAAAGGATCAGTGGTTGAGGATTATCATAAGCTAGATAAGCCAAAAGTGGCTTGGCCAGGAGGGCCTGCCATTTTATCGTCCGCATTAATTGCTGAGTTAATCTTGTACTTTGTTTTTGGTAGAGACTTGAGGATATTGTCTATAGCCTTGGTAACCATAATCGCAGGAATAGTCGGTCTAATCGATGACAGATGGAGGTTGAGTAATGGCTTGATTAAGCCCATTTTGCTTATCTTGGCTAGTTTGCCCATCCTTCTCTTGGATGTTTATGTTCCTCATCCTACGTTTCCTATCTTTGGAAGTGTCAGGCTCTTCTATGTCTATCCCATACTCGTTCTGGCAGCTATACCAATAGTGTCTAACGCTGCAAATATGATAGACGTTTTGAATGGTGCACTTAGCGGCTTTATGGTAATAACAACTATACCCTTGATACTTGCCCTACTGTTAAGAGCAGATTATCCCATACTGGTTGCAACTATACCATTGATAGCATCGTCTCTAGCTTTTTACACATTCCATAGGTATCCTTCTAGGATATTTCCGGGAGACTCCGGCAGTCTGACCCTAGGGGCCATGTTCTGTGCAATAGCGATAGTTGGTAGAGTTGAGATAGTAGCAATAATATCTATACTTCCTGCCATATTGAACTCTTTCTTCATCCTGTCTAGTGTGAAAAAATTGGTGGAGCATAGATCCATAAAGACGAGGCCAACTATTCTTCTACCAAATGGACAACTGGCTGCATCTAAAGAATCTTCAGCCCCTGTAACTTTGGTTAGAATGATACTTGCCGAAGGTCCTTTGTCGGAAAGAGAGGTAGTGTCAAATATCTTTAAGATTTCGGCCTTTTCAGCTTTCCTTGCTGTAATAACGGCTTTGATGACATGGTGGAAGATCTAATTTGAAATCAAGGCTTCTCCCCTTGATGGGAATAATTGGAATAGCTTGGCTTCTTGTCATTGTAGGATCTTTTATGATTTTCTATCTGATCGTGCCTATTGACATCTTCCTTGGAAAAAAGGACTATGTCTCCATTTTCCTAAATTCTTTCCTCAAAGTTGTATTGTCTGCAATTCTGGCTTTTCTTTGGATAGTAGTAATGGTGAGATTGAGGAATGTATACATCGAAAGGAAGCTATCAGATTAGTTAAAATCGCAGATTCTTTTCCCAATTTTCTCTCTTTCTATCGTATTCATTTCTTGAACAGACAGGCCTTGCTGGAATGCCCATTGCAACTGTGTCTTGGGGCACATCTTTAGTTACTACAGCGCCCATGGCTACTATGCTATTCTTCCGTATTGTTACACCTGCTCTTATCATAGAGCCAGCGCATATTATCGCTCCATCCTCTACTATTATCCCAGAAAGCCTCTTGCTTGGAGGATATGGATCATTGGTCAATATGGCTCCGGGCCCTATGAATACATCATCACCAATGACAGTCAATGGAGGTATGTACACATTACCTTCTATCTTACAATTCTTGCCTATCTTGACTTTGTAATCTATGTGTGAAAGAGAGCCTACTGTAGAATTGTCTCCTATCTCTGTACTATCTCCTATGTAAGCAAAGTTCCAAATCTTGACATTCTTTCCAAGCTTTACATCTTTCCCAACATGATTTATAGTTTTGAATTTAGAAGATTTGCTCATCGATGATGAATATTCCATAAGATATTTTAACTTAATCCAAGCTCAAAATTCTGCTATTCTTTGCCCGATTTAGCAGAGCATTAAAGGTTCAAGTAAATGGGTGACCCTGTTCCATGCGAAATCTCAGATGCCTCGGCTATTTTTGTCACATTCACTCCGTCCAACCCTTTGACTATGGGTTCACCTCTCCCATTTACACACCTTATGAAATCCTTAAGCTCGATGAGAAGAGGTTCTTCCCACTTCTTCCTTGGAATGCTGGTACCTTCATCGCTATCTATCTTCAACTCTTGTGTTATGAAGTCTATAGTGACTATGCCTCTTATACAAACGACTTCGAGCTCTCTGATCTTTTTTGGAGTCAGCCAATTTGCAACTATGAAGGCAGTCTTTTGGTCACTGAAGCCTAAAGTTATGGCTGCAAAATCGGGTCCTTCATGTTCATCTAGGACTTTACCGGTCCTTGCGAACGTAACTTTAGGCTCTTCCCCAAATACCCATCTGGCGGTATCTATATCATGAACAGCGGTATCCATTATCACTCCTACATCCTTAACTTTGCCTGTCCAAACATTCTCTCTATGAAATTCCAAAAGCAGAGGCTCGCCAAGCTCTCCACTTTTTAGTAGATTCTGCAATTCTGTGACAGCTGGGTTGAAGCGTTCTATGAAACCAACTGTCAATATCGCATTCTTCTCCTTTGCCAATTCCACCAATCTTTCGCCCTCAATAGATTTGTAAGTTAGAGGTTTCTCCACAAATGTATCAAGACCGGATCTTAGCGTCTTTTCAGCAACCTCGTAGTGAGTAGCGCTTGGTGTGCATATGGTGATCGCATCTAACTTCTCATTTCTCAGCATCTCGTCTAATCCCTTGTAGCCATTGACATGATACTTCTCTTCGAATGTCTTGATTCTGGCTTCGTCTATATCACAAAAGCATGATAGAGCGTCTAGATCGTTCAACACTCTTAGGTGGTTCTTCCCCCACCCTCCAATTCCAACAACTCCTATCTTGGGCATCTCTTTTCAAGTTCATTTTTATTCTAAAGTAAATTAGCTTTTTGATATTGATAAGCCTAAAACCTCATCTTCTTTGACATTACATACCTTCGCATCGCTTCTATTGTCTCTTATTCCCAAGGCAAGATGAATGATTATCAGCGCAACTTATTTATGCATAAGGATATACTCTTGTTATTAAATAAGGATGGTTGAGATGAGTAGGGAAGAATTTCCCCCTTGGTTAAGAGAGCAACTGGCAAGGTTCGATCAGTTGCAACAAAATCTTCAGG
>CAYMHC010000053.1:0-6407 GCA_964390155.1 uncultured Nitrosopumilales archaeon | reverse complement strand
TCCAGCAGCCAATATACTTACTATCTTGCTAACAGGCGAGATTCTATCTTGGGAGTTCGCAGGTATACGAATAATTGCTTCCCTAGTTACAGCTGTTGCCGCTGGAGTCATCATATCCAAAACACCTTGGGGTAGGAAGATCGAAGCTGAGCATCAGCCAAACCCTAAAACGATCGCTGATAGCCTAAAAGTCGTCAAACCTCCTTTCGACGAAAGATTGACGGGCTCGCTAAAGTTCGGCGGCTTTTTGGGCAAGCAGATACTTCCATATTTCTTCATAGGGCTTGTAGCTGTCAGCTATGTGGAAGCCTTCCTTCCTGAAGAAATAGTTGCCACATATCTGACAGGGGTTGGAGGAGTCCTTCTTGCATCGGTCATTGGAGGGCCATTATACACTCCAACATTAGTTGAAATTGTTTTGGGTAGAGGATTAATGGATTTAGGGATGTCTGGTGCAGCCATGCTCTCCTGGCTGATGGGCCAACCTTATGATATCCCAAATATGATTGCTGCATCAAAGATAGCTAAATGGAAGGTTGTTCTTACCTATGCACTAATCGCATGGGCTTTCAGCGTCGTGTTTGGTTTGACTTACGGGCTGGTGACGGGTAGACTGTGATGGTGGGATGAAGATTGTCTGAGCGAAAAATTATGAAGGTGGAACCTCCTCCAGAATACCCCCCTGAAGAAGGCTCCTATCTTCGAGGGAACGACCTTTCTCCAGTTGCAGTCTGCGTGCTCCTCCATACCCACTACGACAAAATCCCATCTTATCTTCAAGAGTTAGTGAAGACAAACATAGAATCTGGCGCAGCTTTGGCTGGATACCTTCAAACCGAGAACATTGATATTGAGAAAATCATGTGCAATATGGTTTCGAATCCGAACATACGCTACCTGATAATCTGCGGAGTTGAGTCTCTTGGGCATCAGCCTGGACGGACTCTCTCAGCCCTCATGCAAAATGGAGTGGATGATAGAAGAAGAATTGTCGGTGTGGAAGCACCCACACCATACCTCTACAATATCCTCATTGAAGCCATCGAAAGATTTCGAAATCAAATTACTCTAATCAATCTTGCTCTAGAAGAAGATCGAATGCTGTCGCTGAAGCCTGAAATAGTTAGACAGGCAATCCAGGCCTGCTACCAGGAAGAGCCCACGCGGTTCCTGTACTACACCGCATACGATATGGGTGCCTACTCTGAACCCCCTATGTTCTTCAGGATCACTTGGAGGATTGAGCAACCATGGACAGTTCTGTCACAGAAAGAGACTGAAGTCTTCAAGAAAGTAGATGAGCAGATTGGTCATGTACGACATCAAGAAGAGGAGAGGAAAGAAGATGAGGAGTTAGGCTACTTCAACCCAAAACAACAGCAAAAAAGCAAAGTTACAACAAATAAAAACCTAACTTAAAACATATTTAAATATGTTCATACATTCTCAATGATATGAGCGCTTCAAACAAAAGATTGCAACACTTGGTTTCCTCCGAAAGATGCAAAGCGGAGAGTATGGAAAAGTACGCTGAGGAACTGAGACATCTGGCCAGAAGTGTATACGATGAGACCATCCTAAGGTCAATGGAAAGGTTCTTCAAGGCTCTCGGTGACTCGACTCGACTGAGAATGGTCAAGATGCTAACCATAAGGGAGATGTGCGTCTGCGAGATCATGGTTTCGATGGACATGACCCAGTCAAACGCTTCCCATCATCTAGAAATGCTAGGGAGGGTGGGCATTGTTAAGAAAAGGAAAGAAGGGAAATGGACATTTTATAGCCTTGCCAAGCCAGATATGGTTGGTCTTCTAGATGGCTTATTTGCTCACTAAGAATCTCAGCTTATGTAGATAGCGGGTCTATAAGGTTGGGCTAAGTTCGCTCTATTCAAAGGATCGAATCTCTTGCTATCTTCCTCTCTGTAGACTTCAACCCTAGCTCCCAATTCCTTTTCAAAAAATTTAGTGGAGTTTCCCAGAGCATCTAGTTCGTCTAGAACCTTTACTCTTAACCTTCTTTGCCTTTGATCAGGAGGCATCTTTCGAATTTCATCATAAACCTTCTGGACAAATCTGTATAACTCTTTGCTCATCTTCTTCATGCTTGGGTCTTCAATCAATCTTTTCATCAATCCCCCGACATCCATTGCGCTTGTCTCAAGAATCTCAAGGGTTTTTGAGTATGCATTCCACTTCCATTCCGAAGATGTATAAAAGCAAATTCTACTCGGCTTGATCTTGGTAACTCTAATTATGTTCGTGGTATCCTCCAAAGTCCTTATTATTATCTCTTCCATCTCCTCCGCCTTTTCATCGACCTTTTTCTCATCATAAACTGGCCAGTCAGAAATGGAAACCAGACCTTCCTTGCCCATCTTCTCCCAGATTTCTTCGCATATGAAAGGAGCGAAAGGTGCCAAAAGCCTGATTCTTACTTCAACAAAAGACTTGAGCACTTTGGCTAATGCTTTCTTACGCTCTGGTGAACCTTCTATAGGATTTCGCTTACTGTACCATTGTAAATCCTGATCAAGTTCGTATAGCGAGTAGTTTATCGCTTCTCTAATCCTCAGCCTGTCCATTGCTTCCGTCACGGCTTTTATGCTCCTTTGTAATTTACTTATCAACCATCTATCTTCAATCGAAAGCTCAATATCTTCATCTTGGAGATTTATAACGTTCATGGCAAACTCAAAGAAGCGTTCTAACTTAACATTAAGGTTCTTTGCCAAAGATGGGCTAAAATCTGCATCCTGCAATAACTCTGATGTTGACAGAATAGCAAGCCTTAGAGGGTCAACTCCAAACTTCATAATAGCTTCGCGCAAAGGAATTATATTGCCAAGGGATTTTGACATCTTCTTTCCTTCCATCAACACGCTACCGTTAACGACTATCTGCTTTGGCCATAGTTCTTTGGGGAAAATGGCTACATGGTTGAATATTAAGAAGGTTAGATGATTCGGAACCAAGTCTCTGCCAGAATGCCTAGTGTCCAAAGGATAGAAGTAAGTGAACTCGCCTCTTATCTTCTTCAGCGATTCTTCACTGATTCTATTTGCCGTCGAGATTTCGCTAATATTGCCCTCGCCCAATAGTACGTAATCGAAAAACTCATCGGTCAATTGATCTGAGACTATTTTATGCGATTTGATGTAATTAGATAATGTATAGTAAGCCATGTATATTACTGAGTCTGATAAGCTCTCAATTATCCAATCTTTATCCCAAGGCAGTTTCGTCCCTAATCCGGACTTTCTTGCACATGCCTTTTGTCGTAGCCATCTTATTGTGTATTCAAATTCAGGGCGAAGATCCTCCGGCACTATGTCCATATTGTCAAGGCAATCTTTAGCTAGTTCTTTCCAGTGCTCGTCGCCATAATTTATGAACCATTGATTCTCAAATATTTTCACTATACATTCAGTTTTGCACCTACATATTACAGGTCTGTTCAAAATCTCGTAGAAGATATCCCCTTTATTTGATCTGATTAAATCTTCTTTGACCCTTTCTTTCGCTATGGAGACTGGCAAGCCAGAGTATTGCATAGTGTTAGCCTTCATCCTGCCTGAGTGAAACTCTCTACTGTAGACCTCTGCCGTGGCTTCCTCTAGCTTGGGATCATCTTGGCTCTTTATGCGAAGTTTATTGATTAAATCAAAAGCAGGAAGGTCGGAGTATCCTTCAAGCTCTATTATGGAAATAGGAGCTATGGACTCTAATAGCTCTGAATCTATGTTGTATAAAGATAGCTCATCGCTTTTCTTTTTAGAATCATCCAATGCTTGATAATCATAGGGTGCATGCCCAGGGACCGACATGACAACGCCAGTAGCATTCTTTGGATCAACAAAGGATGCAGGCAGTATTGGAACCTTAGACCCTGTGAGAGGATTTTCAGTCAGTTTCCCTATCAAATATGATCCTTTTATCTCTTCTATCTCTTCGACCTTTCGGTTAAGGTAGCTGAGCTTTATCGAACTCTCTTTGCTCACTATCCAGTTCTCTCCATTCACCTTAGCTTTTACGTAATTGGCATCTGGATTGGCCCAAATATTTGTCACACCGAATATAGTCTCAGGTCTCAAAGTGGCTGCAGGAAGAATGTTTCCATCTAGGTTGAATTTTATTAGTACGAATTCTCCTATCTCTGGCTCAACATCACCCACTGTATCGTGCTGGCCAACTGGGTTACCGTCTTTAGGGCACCAGCCTACCGGGTGGCTACCTTGAACTATGAAGCCTTTCTCATAGAGCTTATTAAACTGCCATTCTATGAATCTGCTGTAATTTGGGTCGATGGTTGTGAACTCCCTGCGCCAATCTATGGAATAGCCAATCTCTCTCATCCCCTGCTTTATCTCTTCATGAAAATACTCTGCAATTCTTAATGGTTCATCGAACTCTTCTATAACCGAAAGAGGAACTCCGTATATTTTGGTGAAGGTATCTATAAGTTCTTGATCTCGCTCTGCCAATCTCTTCGACATTGCTAGTATGGGCGTTCCTGTATAGTGAAAACCCATAGGGAATAAAACATTCTTCTTCCTCATCCTCATGTATCTCGCATGGACATCTGCCAGAGTATAGGTCCGACCATGTCCTATATGCTGTGGTGAATTAGGGTATGGATAGGCTACTGTTAGGAAGTACTTATCCCTATTATGGTCAACATCAGCTTCGAAGACATGCAAACTATCCCATATTCTTCTCCACTTTTCCTCCATTTTCGACCAATCTACTGACAAATTATTCACCTGAATGTTCCGAAAATACAACTTTTGAGATTTACGACCTCTCTTCCTTTATCATTCTTTCTATGTAAGATTGTAGAATCGATCTAACCTCTTCAACCTTATCTGTGAGGGGTCCACCACCTCTACCGAACCTCTCATCCCCTCCTCCTGATCCTCCCATAGTCTGAGATATGTCTCGAACTATCTCTTTTGCTTTCAGGCCTCTTGCTTGAGCATTCGTGCCACAAAAGACTATAACTTTTGCGACTCTTTCTTCTAAAGCTATGGCACAGTAAATCAAGGATGGGTTTTGATCTATGGCCCTCTCTCCTACCATTATGTGAAAATCCTCGCCTAACTCACTATCCACTTCAAAATACATATTGAAATCAGAAATCTTAATGACCTTATCCATGATCCTGTCTTTTGAAAGCTCTGATAGCCTTCTGAGTATGATCTTCTCCTTTTTTATTAGATCGATACGATCCATCACTAATCTATTGACAGCATCTATGAGCTTCTCTTGTTGAGCACCTACTAATTGAGATACTTTTGACACTATTTCCTCTTGAGACTGAAAGAATTTTATGGCTGGCTCTCCAGCAACGAACTCAAACCTTTCAATACCATCTTGGACACGCTCTACCTTTGTTATCTTTATCAAACCTATGTCTCCAGTCCTTGCGCAGTGAACCCCGCCACAGGCCTCGACATCCCAATCCCCTATCTTTATGACCCTGATCTCCTTTCCTGGAACAACCCCTCCTTGGTATAAACGAAAGCCGTACTTTTCCTCAGCATCGTTTCTTTGAAGTTTAAGAACTTCTACAGGAATGTTCATGCGAACGATCATGTTGGCCTTATCCTCTATCTCCATGATTTCTTCTCGTGCTGGATGGGCATAGTGAGTTATGTCAAGCCTGCTTCTATCCACATCCTTAAGAGCACCTGCCTGCCAGACGTGCTCCCCTAAGACATGGCGTGCAGCACCGTTAAGGATATGGGTGGATGTATGATGGATCATCAAAGCTTTCCTTCTCTCATTATCCACTTTGCCTTTAACGATGATATCTTTTGGCGGCAGAAATCCTTTTATCTTATGAAGAACTATGGTACCTACCTTGATGGTATCTACAACTTGAGATTCTTTCCCATCCCATATGATCAAACCTCTGTCTCCTAACTGTCCCCCTCCTTCTGGGTAAAAGGCGGTCCTATCAAGGGCCAAAAAGTCATTGTTAACCCATAGGACTTTGGCATCGAACTCTAGCTGCTTTGGATCTATGTAATAAATTGGCTCGGTGGCTTTAAGACCATTGAACTCGCTCATAAGAGCCTGCTCTTCTTGGGGCTTCTGTACTTCGATCTCAGATTTTTTCTTGACGAGGCTAGAGAAGAAATCCAACGGGATTTCTACTTTCATTCCTATCTTCTGTGATATTTCAGATACTTGCTGAGGGTGAAGTCCACGAGATTCATAAAATTCTTGTAGAAGATCTATAGGAATCGTTGATCTACCCTTTACCTTTAATGCTTCAAGCCTCTTTTTTGCTTCACCATATTCTCGTTCTAACGTCCTCTCATATTTCCCTATTTCCACATCCACCAATGTTGTTATCTCATCTCTCATATCGTTTATATGAGGGAATTGAGGAGACCAACGGCC
>CAYMHC010000052.1:0-6464 GCA_964390155.1 uncultured Nitrosopumilales archaeon | reverse complement strand
ACCTTCAGCTCCGGAGGCTGATGCCCTGATCCAAGCTAGGCGACGAGCCCTAAAATTCGATAAGCTTGATTCATATATAAATTGGAGAAGCCTATAACCAAATAATTCTGCATATCAATAAAATTAAAAAGTTGCGAGTTCTTAATTCGATTTGTAATCATATGGACATAAAGGGCTTCGCTGTCGATGTAGATGGCACTATAACAGAGGATGGTGGAGTGATAAGCCTTGATGCTGCCTACGCTCTTCGCTGGTTGGAGAAGATGGGCTACAAAGTGATCTTGGTTAGTGGGAGGAGTGCATGGGAAGCTTTTGCTTTATCGATATACCTGGGAACTACAAAAGTCGTAGTAGGGGAGAATGGAGGGGTTGTAGCAACATCTCCATTGGATATGACTCTGCTTGCTGACATTTCTCATAGCTTGATGGCCTTCGACTACCTCTCAAGTAGAATTTCAAACGTAAAGAGGAAATTGGTCTTTCCTCGCTTTACCGAAGTTGTATTGGAGAGAACTTTTGATCTTGATGAGGGGAGAAGAATTCTTGATGAGAGTGGGATACCAGTTAGCATCAACGATAGCAAATATGGATATCATCTCACTCATAAGGATGTGAACAAAGCAGTAGGCTTGAAGGTAGCGCTGAGACATCTTAACACAGACAGCAACAAAATAGTAGCCATTGGAGATAGTGAGATAGATATACCTATGTTCATGGCATGTGGTTATAGTTTAGCTTTGGGGAATGCTCCTGACAGTTTGAAGAAAAAAGCTAACTTCTCAGTGAAATCGAGTATGGGTGATGGGCTTGTTGAGGCGGTTCAGCATATTGCTGAGAGATTCATGAAAATCAGAATGGAGAGAGGTGAGAAGAATTGAGCTTCAGAGAATTCAAAGAGCATGTTAAGAAAAGTGTAGAAATAGCCATAGGCGAAGCAGATTATCCCATGATCGATTTTGAACCTTTCGAGCCTCCAAAACCCGAGTTCGGCGATCTTTCAGTAAATGTTGCCTTCATAATAGCCAACAAACTGGGTCTTAACTCCTTCGATGTGGCAGAGGCTATCAGCGATAAGTTAAGAATACCGGAGGGTTCACTAATAGCAGATTTTAGAGTTCATGAGCCTGGCTTCATCAACTTTGATGTAAGATGTCCCGAATTAGCTTATAGAGCTATTCTTGATGCATATTTTAAAGAAGATTATGGCTCACTTGATATTGGAAAAGGGAAAAAAGTCTGCGTAGAGCATACGAGCGTGAACCCGAACAAGGCTTTGCACATAGGCCATATAAGAAACCTAGTTCTTGGCGACTCCATTTCTAGGATATTGAAGTTTACTGGACATAATGTGCAAGTATTGAACTATATAGATGACTCAGGATTACAGATAGCAGACATAGTGGTAGGCTTCAAATATGAAGGCTTCGCTCCTGAGCCCCCTAACAACCAGAAGTTCGATCACTATTGTGGAGATCATGTTTACGTAAAAATTAACGAATTATACGCCAGAAAGCCTGAGCTTGTCATGAAGCAGAAAGAAGTATTGAAGGCTATAGAGGAAGGGAACTCAGACATAGCTAGTTTTGCCAAAGAGCTAACAAAAAGGATACTAAAAGAGCAACTTAAGACTTGCTGGAGGTTAGGAGCATACTACGATTGCCTCAACTTTGAATCCCACATAATAGAAACAAAACTCTGGGATGCTTTGTTTGACAAAATGAATGACAGGGGATTGATACAGCTCGTGACGGAAGGGAAGCTTTCCGGATGCTGGGTAATCAAAATGGAGGGTGAAGAAGAAGAAAAAGTGCTCAAGAGAAGTGATGGGACTCTGACATATATCGCTAAAGACATACCCTATGCTGCATGGAAAATGGGTTTGATAGCAGACCCCTTTCGCTATGATATATTCGTGAGACAGCCGAATAGTAAAGATCTATGGCATACCGTATCTGGGGTAGGTAGAGAAGAGCATCCTCCTTTTGGGAATTCTGATTCAGCCATAACAGTAATAGACGTTAGGCAGAGCAGACTTCAGAAGATAGTCTCATACGTTCTCTCTCTTCTAGCAGAAGGGAAATTGGAAAAGAAGTATCTGCATCTTAGTTATGAGATAGTCTCGCTGAGCAAAAGAACGGCCGACGAGCTCGGCATAATGGTAGAGAAGAAGGAATTCGTCCATATGTCTGGTAGAAAAGGAATTTACATAAACACTGACGATGTTCTTGACGCTTTACATAAGAAAGCCTATGAGGAGACCAAGAAAAGAAATCCAAATGAGAGGGAAGAATGGATTCGCGATACAGCCGACAAGGTAGCTTTAGCAGCTCTTCGTTTTGATTTAATAAAACAGGATCTGGACAAGATGATAGTTTTTGATCTAGGCGAGGCTTTAAACCTAGAGGGGGAGACTGGACCATACGTTCAATATGCCCATGCAAGGGCGTCGAGCATAATTCAAAAAGCCAGAGTAAAACCGAGAATCACTCTTGATGGTGCTTCTTCTTTAAGTCATTCTGCAGAGTTAGAACTCATAAAGATGATATCTAAGTTCGATCTTTACGTTGAAGAGGCCGTAAAGAACCTCTCTCCCAAGACTCTTGCAAGATACACTTACCAATTAGCAACGGATTTCAATATTTTTTATGAGAAGATTCCTGTATTACAGGAAAAGGATGAAAATAAGCGGGAGGCAAGAATGGCTTTGGTTCAGACTTTTAGAAATGTGGTAAAGACAGCCTTCAACTTGCTGGGAATAGAGACTCCTGAGAGGATCTGACCTTATGAATTCTAGCATCTTGATTGGGATCAAATTGGGAACTGTTAATATACAATGATAATTGATAGGCGATATTGATGGTATTTAGATTAGTGTGCATAAATTGCAAGTCCGAGTATAGTCTAGATGAGATCATCTATCACTGCAAAAAATGCAAAGATTTGCTGGAAGTTCAAATAGATTTGCAGCGAATGAGAGAGAAGATAGATAAGGAAACCTTGGCTTCAAAGCCCCTCTCGGTCTGGAAATACGTTGATCTAATCCCTGTATTTGACAGGAGTAAGATAGTAACCATAAATGAAGGAGGGACCAGACTGCATAGATGTGACAATCTAGCAGAGGAACTCAAAATAAAGAAATTATACGTTAAGAACGAAGGAGAAAACCCAACGGGATCCTTCAAGGATAGAGGCATGACTGTAGGCGTTACAAAAGCTAGAGAATTCCGTGTAAAAGAAGTTGCTTGTGCATCCACTGGGAATACTGCAGCATCTTTATCGGCTTATGCTTCAAAGGCTGGGCTAAAATGCATAATTTTGATTCCCCACGGTGCAGTTGCGATAGGAAAACTAGCCCAATCCATAATCTATGGTGCCAAAGTAATAGCCATAAAGGGAAATTTTGATGAAGCATTGTCCATGGTTATGGAGGCCAGCAAGATCCCCGGGCTTTACTTGCTTAATTCCATAAATCCATTTCGTATAGAAGGCCAGAAGACGGCAGCCTTTGAAGTCTGTGAGCAGCTCGGTTTTCATGCACCTGATAAATTGATTATCCCAGTGGGCAATGCGGCGAACATAGCAACCTACTGGAAGGGCTTCAAAGAATTTTATGAGCTAGATTTGATAAATAATTTACCAGAAATGATAGGGATTCAGGCTGCTGGTGCAAGTCCCATAGTCCAAGCTATAAGGGAAAGAAGGGATAGCATCAAACCTATAGAAAAACCAAGTACCGTTGCGACTGCCATAAGAATCGGTAACCCGGCAAGCTGGAAGAAGGCTGTAAACGCTATTAGAGAGTCGAAAGGCATGGCAGAAACCGTAACAGATGATGAGATACTTTCTGCTCAAAGACTGTTGGCTAGAAAGGAAGGATTATTCGTGGAACCTGCCAGCGCTTCTAGCATAGCAGGTCTTAGGAAATTGATCGAATCAGGCTCAATAGATAGAGATGAAGAAATAGTCTGTGTGGCTACGGGCCATGGGTTGAAAGACCCTGATAGCGCCATGAAATCCTATGAAGAACCCATACTGATAGAACCCAAGTTTGATCTGCTAGAAGAAGTCATAAAGGGTTAATTTTGTTACTTCTGAATATTAGCTTTCAGGAAAGATAATACTTCATCAATATTGATCTGTATTTCAGTTCCATCTATCATATTCTTTACCACTATTCTATTTTGTGAGTATTCTCTTGGTGCCAGTATTATTACGTATCTTGCATTCAAAGATGAGGCAGACTCCATCTGCTTTTTCAAGCTCTTTCCTGACAAATCGAGTTCAGCCCCTATCCCATTCCTTCTTAATTCTGATGCTAATTGGGTAGCCCGTCTTATGAAATCTTCATTTGCATAAGCAACGTAGATCAAAGATGATCCTCTTTCATCTTCGAAGTCACCTATCTTGGATAGTGCAAGGGCAATTCTCTCAACACCCCCTGCGACACCGGTCGCTGCTAGATCCGGTCTGCCGAATATTCTAGGTAAACTATCGAATCTTCCGCCTCCCGCCAAAGCCCCAATATCGGGATTCTTCTCATCGAATACTTCAAAAACTATGCCATCGTAGTAATCCAACCCTCTGACTATCGCCATGCTCAGTAGAACGTTCTTTATGCCCCTTGCATCAAGAGATTCCGTCAAAGTCATCAAATCACCGACATTTTGAAGTTTTTTTTCTTTCAAGGCATTCATAACATCATAGGGCTCGCCTCTCAAATTGCCAAATTCTACAATTTTACCAATGATATTTTCATCTATGCCTTTGCTAGAATACTCATCCATGATTTGAGAGACAGACTTCTTCTTCAATTTGTCCAGTGCTCTAAGAGCTTCTAGAATCAATCTTTCATCGTCGGTCTTCATCTCTCTTCTTACATACTCTTCGACTACTTTTCTGTCGCCAATCTCTACAAAGCAGTTTTTCAGGCCTAGTCTATCGAATATCAAATTTGTTAGCTCAATTATCTCTGCATCTGCCTCTAGGCTCTTTGAACCGAAGATTTCTGCGTCCCATTGATAGAACCATCTATACCGCCCATACTGAGGCTCATCGTACCTCCACATGCTTGAGAAGGAGCACAGTTTTGCAGGTAGTTGAAGATCTCGGCGAGAGGCAACATATCTTGTTAGTCCTATAGTCAGATCGAACCTTAATCCTAATTCTCTCCCCGCTTTATCCTTAAAGTAATAGATTTCGTCCGATATCGAAGGTCCGCTCTTTGCTTCTAGGGTACTTAAGAGCTCTATTGGTGATGGTTCCATAAGCTTGAAGCCAAAAAGCCTAGTAACTTCTAAGAAAGTGCTCCTTATCTTCTCCAATATTTCAAAATCCTCGGGCTCTAGATCTCTCATCCCTCGTGGTAGCTGAAATTTCATTTCAAATCACTTTTATTGAAGATGTCATCAATTTTTCTTACGAAGATTATGATATTTAAGATGCTTTGGCCTTCTCCTCTTTGGCTCTTGAAAAGCCAGCCTCTTTCCCTATCTTTCCAAGCTCTGCTATCATAGCGGTAAGTTGAATGTCAGGATGGCCTCCTACTATTAGCCTATAATCATATTTTGCCAATGCCTCTGCAACTTCGTCAAGATTGGGCAAGTTAAACCTGAATACCTCTTCATTGGCATACTTTATAATATCTCTCTCAGACATGCCATAAACCTTCATGAGCTCTAAGAGCTCTTTTCTTGCGTCCTTAAATTTCCCTTCCAAAGCCAAATTGACTAATTCTCCTACCTTTCCTTTTCCCGAAATACCAGTTGTCTTCTTGACATTTTCAATGCTAATTTCGCCTAGAGCGGAAGACGATTGTAGCACGTTCATAGCGAGCCTCAAATCGCCTTCTGTCATCTCATAAATCAGGCTTAGAGCGTTGTCCGAACATTTCACTTTCTCGTTTCTACAAATCTTCTTCAAGTGGTTTACAACGTCCTTTTCTTCCAATCGAGAAAATCTGAAGATAGCGCATCTGCTCTGAATGGGTTCTATTATGCCCGAAGAATAATTACAGATCAGTATGAACCTGCATATTCTTGAGCTCTCCTCCATTATTCTCCTCAAAGCGGTCTGAGCGTCGTTCGTCATCTCATCTGCTTCATCAAGAATTGCTATCCTGAAGGGAATACCAACACGCTTGTCTATGTATCTTGCAAAGGTCTTCACCCTCGCTCTTACTGTGTTGATGCCTCTTTCATCACTTGCGTTTAGCTCTAGAGTGTAGTCTCTCCAATAATCTTTCAGTATGCTTCTTGATACACACAGGGCAACCGTTGTTTTTCCAGTGCCAGGGGGGCCAGCGAATAACATATGTGGCATTTCATTGGGCGAATTCAGCATCGATTTCAGTCTCTCAACGATTGAAGTTTGATTGACCAAATCCTCTAGCTTTGAAGGTCTGTACTTCTCAACCCACATCAGATTCTCTATTGCCATCGACAATGATAGTTAATTGGGTATTTATA
>CAYMHC010000051.1:0-7129 GCA_964390155.1 uncultured Nitrosopumilales archaeon | reverse complement strand
TCCTTTTACTAGGCACTTTAACTGAATTACGGTTTGGTGTTGGCTCTTTTAGGAATTTGGTTATGGATCGGCCTAGGAAGTTATTTGATGTTTTTAGGAGCCCTGGCAGAACCCTAAGATTTTCCTGTCAGAACCCCTGAGATTTGGCTTAGGAAAAAAACACATGAGAGCATTTTTGGCACTTTCTAGCAGCGGTCCTAACAGTAATACTTTTTCCTACGGACTTTCCTAAGCCCTCCTAACAGATCCCTAAGTTTTCCTAAGGTCTCCTGGCTCAGGGATCCACCCCCCCACTTCACATAGAGTGTTTAGAGGGGCTCAGGAGCCTAGGACAGCGTAAAATCGAGGAGAAGAAATGCTAAAGGGTCAAGGCGATATGAAGGTAAATTTGGAAAAAAGTATTTAAGTTTCGAAACTAAGATTTCTTGTGGTGATGCTTCTTGGAGAGAGTTCGTCGTTATATACATCCATATTATCTGGAGAGAATTATCCTATCGGTAGAGGGAGATAAGACAGTCGCAGAGGCGCTCAGGATAATGCGTGACAATCATCTTGAGAGCATCGTTGTTATGAAGAAGGGGAAGCCTGTAGGGATCTTCACCGGTGGGGATATAATGACGAAGGTCCTCTATAAGGAACTCAAGCCTGAAGAGACGAAGGTTATGGATGTAATGTCTGACATAGCTGAGACATACTGTGCACTACCGCTTATGTTAGTAAAAGAGATCATGTCATCACCTGTGGAAACGATAAGACCTGAAGCAATGGTGGCTGAAGCTGTTCGTTTGATGGGCGATAAGCATATAGGTTCTTTGGTTATCGTGAAGGAAGAGCAGCCCATCGGCATCTTTACCGAAAGGGACCTGCTCTCTAAAGTCCTTGCAGAGGGCATGGACATCAATACGAGTAGGATTGAGACGGTCATGTCGGCACCGATCATTTCGATCGACGCTACAACTACTATTTGCGAAGCGTCTAGATTCATGAAGCGTACAAAGATAAGACGACTCCCCTTAATGGAAAATGGAAAGCTCATAGGTATAGTTACTGCCTCGGACATGATAACATACATGGCAGGTTACTAAGTGAAATATTCTCCAATAAACTCGCCCTCCTTTTTTTGACATTTATGAGCAAAAGTGAGATAACGATAGATAAAGGAACCAAATTACGATCTATAGTTCTATAATGTTTCTGGAACAATGGTTGGTTTTTGGATCCACAATTGTGTGGAAAGATCTATACTTCAGGTTATGATTTTCATTTTATTACTGAGGACAGAATAGCAGGAGGCCATTTACCAAAGCGTCCTGGGCTTTCTAGAGTCGTTCTGTGATAATAGTATCTAACCGGAAGCAATCTGGACTGGTCTCTTTCTTCTCCTCATAAGTACAATTGATAATATGATTGATAGGGCAACCAAAGCGGTAACTAGAATTAGGATTGGATCAAGTCCATAAATAGTAGGTGCTGGCTTTGAAGCTACAATATAGTTAGCAAAGGTCGAAGGGCTATAGTAAGGAGGACAAACTCCGGTCAAACTGCACCACCAACCGTTGTCCACACCTATCCAAAGGGAAAAACCGACTGTTTGGCCTGCTGTAAGGCTGAAGTCATGTTCATCATCGGTAGAATCTAACGGGTGTCTGAGTTCGAATTGATTCGAAGTTCCTTGCCGGCTTCCCATTGCCAGTCCATCAACAGTTCCTGTGTCCCAAGCAGTTCCCCACGCCGTCTCATTTACAAAGTAGTAGTATCCATCGACGAAGCCAGATTCGCCTGAAGCACGGACGTAATCATCTCCCTCTTCCATATTTGCTTCAGCTCCGTGATCATTGTCGAAGTATACTTCGAAACCATCCCCCGGGTCAAAGTCGTCATCTCCTTCAATGGAAACTGCGATGTATAGGTTCAAGCCATCATTCATCATATAAAGTGTGCCACTAATGGGCCCAAAGGGACCAAATGTATTAGTGCTTGCAGCTACCCATTCACCAGCCTGAATATTTCCATCTATTGTTGGAGGCATAGCCGAGTAGCCTCCCGAGAGGGTGATTCCACTACCGGCTTCAGCACATGGCAATACCAGTGCGTATGCCGATACCATTAATGAACAGGTTAATAACGCTGAAAGAAGTTTACCCATATTGCCAGAACGGTATGCCCTATCCTCTCTCGCCAATCTCATCTTACACCTGGCTTGTATGATGAATGCTTCAGTATAAAGCCTCTTCTGAGGCTTTGCACACTAGAATAATGACATTTTATCGTTAGCTAAGAAAGTAGTGAACATTCATAAAACGAAACCTGCTGCCACAACTATGACAAATGTGGCTATCAATTGCACAAGTGGAAACAAGCTACTGAGAGTAGCCACCCACTACCGATAAATTATGTACCTCTTAATTCCTCTACCAAAGTCTAAACTGTAACCACCAAGATCTTGCTCACCCTCGCTAAAAGCAAACCAACTTGGAAGGAGGTTCACATCCATTCTGCAAATCATTAAACATTTTCGGAATAGCTACCATGTAACTTTCTTGGTATACTCTGCGCAGCAGCAAATCAAACTTTCTTGCGAGACGGCTCGGGAGATTAATGCTTTAGGTCTCTATAAAATGCGAACACAACAATATAGAAAAGCACAATTTCTTTCTTCTTTAGGCCCAAAATCCCAGAACAAAGATGATAATATCAAACAATGAATTCATGATGACTATTGGATCGATCAATTCTGTTCATCAACGGGCCTTTCCATACCGTTGATTCTTATTTATAAGACGTACTCAATTCTTGTCCATATCTAGAAAGATTATCGAACTTTGTGCCAAACCTTTTTTTGCCCAATACTAAGTCAGAACGCTCGCTATCGCATAAAGATTAATTTAAGAGATGCTTGCAGATTGTATTGTACTTATGAAAGACTTGTGACATGGTATGACTCTTAGGGTATATAATACATACACAAGAAAGAAGGAAGATTTCAAGCCGATAGATGAGAAAAGGGTGAAGATGTTCGTATGTGGACCGACGGTTTATGATCTATCACATTTGGGGCATGCGAAGACATACCTTGCGTATGATGTAATAGCAAGATGGCTCCGTTATAGAGGATACGATCTATTTTATTTGATGAACATCACCGATGTAGATGACAAAATTATAAAGAGGGCTAAAGAGAGGGGGGAGGACCCTTTAAAGCTGGCTAGAGAGTTCGAAGAATCTTTCTTACAAGATGTAGCCTCTTTGAGAATAGATACCACAAATCTTCATGCTCGGGCATCGGATCATATACCAGAAATCGTAGATCAAATAAAAAGGTTAATCGAGATGGGCTTCGCATACATAGCTCCGACAGGAGTTTATTTTGATGTTCCTAAATTTGAGGATTACGGAAAGCTATCCCATCAGGACCCTGAAGAGTTGAAGAGGCATAGAATCGAGCCAGACCCAAATAAAAGAAATCCCCAAGATTTCTCTCTTTGGAAGAAGAGGAAAAATGGAGTGCCTTATTGGGATTCTCCTTGGGGAGAAGGTAGGCCGGGATGGCACATTGAAGATACCGCTATAGCTGAGAAGTATCTTGGTCAGCAGTACGATATCCATGGCGGCGGTGTCGATTTAATATTTCCTCATCATGAGGCGGAGATAGCCCAGATGGAATCGATCTCAGGAAAGAAACCTATGGTCAGGTATTGGCTCCATACTGGCTTTCTAAAAGTAAAGGGGAAGAAGATGGCAAAGTCCTTGGGGAACTTCATAACCATTCAAGATGCCTTGAAAGACTATGATACAGAGACCTTGAGGTTGTTTTTCTTATCAACTTAATATCGAAGCCCTGTCAATTTTGATGAAAAAGGATTGGACCAGGCTAAAACAACTCTGGAATCGCTCTACACAACTCTTGGCAATATCAGGATGGCAAAAAAGAGCTCTGAAGAATCCACAGAGGATGAAAGGGTTTTAGAGAGAAAGATGGAGGAGAGCAAGAGAAAATTTGGAGCGGCTATGGATGACGACTTTAACACTCCCTTGGCATTGTCTTGTCTATATGATTTTGCTAAAGAGGTGAACAAATTTTTAGACGAACAAAAGAGCATCAATAACAGATTGGCAGACGCTCTAATATTTACCTTTAAGGAATTAGGGGGGATATTCGGCATACTCAAAGGGGAAGAAATGGAAGAAAAAATACCAGAGGAGCTAGGACTGCTGATAAAGGAAAGAGAGAGGGCGAGAGAAAGGAAGGACTGGAAGACCGCCGATGAAATAAGAAAAAGATTAGAAGAACTTGGCATAATTCTCGAAGATACTCCACAGGGAGTAAAATGGAAAAAGAAGATATGAATTACAAGTAAATTCAATATTTTTAGCCCCTTCTCAAGCCTCTCTCGGCCAAGATAATTCCTATGATTGAAAATATGACAGCAAATCCTATGAGAACTCCAAAATTTAGGACTATTTTTGAAATATCTAAACCAGTGGAATTGCTGTGCAGTATGAAAGCTCTGAAAAGGTCTGAAGAATATGTGATAGGGTTAAAATTTGCTACCGATCTTAGCCAATCTGGCATCTGGTTTATTGGGAATAGAGCGCTGCTGGCAAACATAAGAGGCAAATTGAGTAAATTTACCACAGCCATGTGAGCCTCCCAACTCTTGATTCTTATCGTCAAGGCTATGAAAAGGGATGATAGTCCCAAGCTTAGTAGAAAGAGTCCTGCTAAGATTCCTGCAAAGTCAAACACGTTGAAGGCATCTCCGGCTCTTAATCCAAAAGCGAAAGCTATAGAGAATACCAAAACAGATTGTAAAAGGCCCCTTATAACGCTTGAAGTAACTTTGGCCATGACTATTGAACTGCGGGCTATGGGGGCTACCAAGAGCTTGTTGAGGAAGCCAAACCTTCTGTCCCATACTATAGACATGCCACTGAACATCGATGTGAACAATATTATGACGGAAAGCATTCCAGCAGCCATGTATGTAAAATAGTCTAGAGTCCCTCCGAAAATGCTTCCTATCATCTGATTGAATATTGCAACTATCTGAGTGGTTATGTATGGGGGTAGTTGCTCTAATAACTCCGGTGGTATAGAAACCAAGCCTGTAATGTTAAAGGCTTTGCCAAAGAGACCAAGCCATATGACTGGCTGAATAATCATCATAAAGACTAAGATAGGCTCTCTGACCCACTTCTTGACTTCACGAATGGTTAGAACCCATGCTTCCAAGATCATGGCCTTAGCCTCCTTATGTTCCTCATCATCCTCATGACTTCCTCGCGACTGCCTTCTGTCTCCCTTAGCGATCTACCAGTATAATCCAAGTAGACCTCGTCCAGCGTGGGTTTTATCAGAGAGACTTTGCTTACTCTCAAATCCATCTCTAGAATCCTCTCGATTATGTTTGGTAGCGCCTCTTCGCCTTTGGTAACTTTTATCCTGTATGTCCCATCTTCCCTCTTAACATCCGTTGCATATGGCATCTTGGCGAAAGCTTCGGTCATGTCTTTTGAATTATCGGATAGAGCCAATTCTATGACATCCCCTCCTAAGCTATCCTTGAGCTCTCTAGGCTTGCCTAGAGTCTTTATCTTCCCGTAATCTATGATGGCTATTCTATCACACAAAGCATCGGCCTCCTCCATATAATGAGTTGTCATGAAGATGGTCATTCCACGTTCCTCTTTCAGCTTCTTTATGTAATCCCAAATCACCGCTCTAGTCTGGACATCGAGCCCGAGAGTAGGCTCGTCAAGGAAGAGAATTTTTGGGTAATGAATCAATCCTTCAGCCAATTCCAATCTTTTTCTCATACCCCCTGAATAAGTCTCGACTTTCCTATTGGCTGGATCTTTAAGCTCGACCAAGCTTAGCACCTCTTCTATCCTCTTCTCTGCAACTTCTTTAGGCACATGGTAGAGCCTTGCCTGTAGCCACATATTCTCCGTCCCTGTCAAGTCTTCATCCACGGTCAAATCTTGTGGGACTAACCCAATCAAACTCCTCACTTTGTTGGCATCCCTTACTATGTCCATTCCAGCAACCTTCGCGGTTCCTTCAGTAGGGCTCATTAGGGTCGTGAGCATGTTTATGGTTGTGGTCTTGCCTGCACCATTTGGTCCTAGAAATCCGAAGATTTCTCCTTCCTCTACAGCAAAGGATACATGATCTACAGCGACTAACCTACCAAATGACTTCGTCAGATCTTCGGTTTCGATTATATCCAAAATTCAATCACCTTTAAGGAGAATTTTGCCTATCTTTTCCTTAACTTCAAGGTGCCCAAACGCAACAACATCTAAATAAAGGTTAATTCATAACAGTCATAGTTAGAAAAAAATTTGAAATAAATAATAGGAAAGAGAAAAATAATGCACATACGGTGTATTGAGTATGATTGAGATTAGATGGCATGGGCGCGGGGGACAGGGCGCAGTTACCGCTACGGAATTGTTGGCCAAATCCGCTGTCAAGCAAGGATTGAAGGCTCAAGCCTTCGCGATGTTTGGACCTGAAAGGCGCGGTTCTCCAGTGGTTGCTTTTACTAGGATAGATAAAGAGTCTATAGAAGTCAGATCTCATATTTACGAGCCAGATATAGTCGTTACATTGGACCCAACCATCATAAATATTGTAGATATATCTACAGGCTTGAAGCCAAAGGGTAATCTTGTGATCAATTCCAAATATTCTCCACTAGATCTGAAGAAATCATTTCCAAATTTTAGAATAGCCACTGTCGATGCCACATCTATAGCTCTACAAAGATTAGGTGTACCTATAACGAATACTGTCATGCTAGGTGCTCTTGTGAAGGCAACAAAAGTTGTAGAATTTACTAATATAGAGAAGGTCGTGCTTGAAAGATTCAATCAAATCAATGCTGAAGCGGTCAAAGAGGCTTTTGATAAGACAATCCTATTGGAGGTATGAAAATGAAAAAGCTACCCGACTGGAAAGAAATGGAGCAAGGTTTCATAACCAAGACTTTCTCTGAATCCGTCAACAAGACAGGCACTTGGCGCGCTTTTAAGCCGATTGTAGATTACTCAAAGTGCACCAAGTGTGGGTGGTGCATAGTTTACTGTCCTGAGCCATGCATACAATTTGATGCTACAAAAGAAG
>CAYMHC010000050.1:0-7194 GCA_964390155.1 uncultured Nitrosopumilales archaeon | reverse complement strand
CTTTTGACGATAAATAAAGTAATAGTCACAACCATGCAGGCTTTATCAGGGGCAGGTCTCCCTGGAGTCCCTTCTCTTTCAATAACAGACAACGTGGTACCCTTCATAGCCGAAGAGGAAGAGAAGCTTCAATTAGAGCCATGTAAGATTCTTGGTAAAATAGAAGGAGACAGGATCAAGCAAGCAGATATACGAGTGGAGGCATCTTGTAACAGAGTGCCAACTATAGATGGGCATTTAGAATCTGTTTATATTGAGACTAAAGAAAGGGTGGATATTGACAAAGTGAAAGACGCTCTAGTCTCTTTTGATGGAAAGCCTCAGAAGCTAAAACTTCCAATGGCCCCAAGCCCGCCCATAATAGTTAGAGAAGAGGAGGATAGACCTCAGCCTCGCCTTGATAGACTTGCAGGCTCCGTCACAGGGATGGGTGTAACTGTTGGCAGGATTCGCCGTGGAGCAGATGCTAATTCTCTTTGGCTACATGTTCTCAGCCATAACACAATAAGGGGGGGATCGGGCTCCTCCATACTATTAGGAGAATTGATGGTCGCCCTGAAGATGATAGCGTGAGTTCGGTATGGTCTGGGGTAAGAGTGTTAGACTGAATAGGATTACATCCAATGGAAGGATGCTATGCATACCTATGGATCATGGCGTTACCATAGGACCTATGGAAGGTCTTACGGATATGGATCATATTATAAAGAAGGTTAGTGATGGAGGAGCAACAGCAGTCTTGGTGCACAAAGGCATCATTCACTCGTTGAGAGAGACTCCGAGAGTTGGAATGATAATGCACCTTACGGGCAGTACCAACTTGAGCTTGGCACCAAATAGGAAAGTTCAGGTTGGATTCGTCGAAGAGGCGGTGAGGCTTGGTGCTGATGCAGTCTCTGCACACATAAACATAGGATGCAAAGAAGAGCAAGAAATGCTTGAAATTCTGGGCAATTTAGCTCATGATTGCGATATATGGGGAATGCCTCTTATAGCTATGATGTATCCAAGAGGAGAGAACATAAAGGATCCCAATAACCCCGAGGTAGTGTCTCACGTAGCAAGGATAGGGGCTGAGCTCGGAGCTGATATCATCAAGACAGTGTACACAGGAGACCCAGAGTCTTTCAAGAATGTTGTTAAAGGTTGCTCTGTGCCGATAGTGATAGCTGGAGGACCAAAATCCGAGACAGATCGTGATGTATTGGAGATGGCTTGTGGAGCTATGAAGGCTGGTGCTATAGGGGTAGCCTTTGGGAGGAACGTGTTTCAGCATAATCGCCCTGATGCCATGGTTCGTGCACTATCTATGATCGTAATGCAGGGAAAGAGCGTCAAAGAGGCTTTGGAGGCTTTGAAGATTGGCTAAAAAGACTTTGGACAAAGAAATCATACTCATCTTGCCTGATGATAAGTGTATCGCCTCTGAAATTGTGAAGACCGCTATTGAGAATGACATCAAATCCTTTCTATGTGATCCAGAACTGATAGGCATCGATCATCGAAGCAAAGTTAGAGCATTTTCTTCATCCAATGAAGGAGACGTTGTGCTAATAGATTCTCTCGACAAAGTTGAGGCTATCAAGGAAATGGGCAAAGAATTCGCTTTGACGGTCAGAATTTCGAAAAAAGAGGATGAAGACTTGGTTGTAAGCGCTACCCAGCAAGGAGCCATAGGTGTTTTTATTGAAACCGAAGACTGGAAGATAATCCCCATGGAAAATTTGGTTGCTCAACTGCATAAGAAGAATACAAAGCTCTACGCAAAGATAGAGCGCTTGGAAGAAGCCCAGACCATGTTCGGAGTGCTTGAGTTAGGGGTTGATGGTGTAGTATATGCTCCGAGAAGTTCTGATGACATAAAAAGCCTCATAGGTTATCTTTCAGCACCGAAAAAGCTTGCTTTGATCTTTGTGAAGATAAAAGAAGTTAAAGACGTAGGAATTGGTGATAGAGTCTGCATCGATACTGCATCTATGCTTGAGATAGGCGATGGAGCACTAGTAGGAAGTCAGTCCAACTTATTCTTCCTCATTCACAGCGAGACAATAGGCTCTGAGTTCACTTCTCCAAGACCTTTCCGTGTCAACGCTGGGGCTGTTCATAGCTACATACTTTTGCCAGACGCTAGAACAAAGTACCTGTCCGAGATCGAGGCTGGGGACGAAGTCTCTATTGTTAATAGCCAAGGCATCACTAAATCAGTTATCGTGGGTAGGGCAAAGATAGAGAAGAGACCTCTGCGCTTGATAAGAGCGGTATATGACGGACATTTGGCAAGCATATTGGTTCAAAACGCGGAAACTATCAGGTTGGTGGGAAAGAACAATGAATTGATTTCAGCCACACAAATAAAGCCTGGAGACGAAGTATTGGCCTATGCCCATGCACCCGGTGGCAGACACTTCGGGATTCAGGTGGAAGAGCACATAATAGAAAAGTAGATAATCTTGAATTGCTCAAAAGAAGATTGAAGATATGCACGTCGATAGGCGTTAGAAATGTAGATATGATTGAAGAAAAGATAGAGGAAGCCTTCAATCTTGGTTCGGATTTGGTTGAGATAAGAGTGGACTATTTACTTCAAATGAACTTTTCAATCATAGAAGAGGCTATCAGGAATTGCATAGATAGATGCATATTGACTTGCAGAGCCAGAAGTGAAGGTGGAGAGTTCAAGAGAAGTGAAGAAGAAAGGCAAGAAGTTCTGTTGAATCTCTCAAAATTAAGACCCAAATACATAGACATTGAGTTGAGATTGGCACAGAGTAAGCCTGAAATCTTGAATTTGATAAGAAGCTCAGGAGCTTCGATGATCTTGTCTTGGCATGACTTTGAAGGCACTCCTTCCATCCAACTCCTAAAGAATACTCTTGATGAAGCAAAGCCTTTGGGAGAGATTGTGAAGATTGTCACAATGGCTAAAGATTTCTGTGACAATATTTCTATCCTAAACTTGTACAAACATTCAAAGCCTAATGAATTAATAGCTTTCTGCATGGGTGAGAGGGGGCATGTATCAAGAATTCTATGTCCGGTCTTTGGCAGTCCTTTCACATATGCTTCATTGCCTGGAGCTTCTACAGCACCAGCTCAATTAATGGTCGAAGAGATAAGGGAGCTTTATGACCTATTCGAATTGGATCATAAGTAGCAAAACTCGACTATGTTGCGTAATAGGCCATCCGATAGAAAAATCCTTATCACCAATGATGCATAATGAAGCCTTTAGAGCCAAGGGCCTTGATTATGTTTACCTTGCCTTCAATGTTCTTGAGCCCCAATTGAAAGAGGCTGTAAAGGGCTTGAGGGCTTTGGAGGTGAGAGGTTTTAATGTTACAATGCCTCACAAAGTTGCCATCGTGAATCTTCTCGATGCGATAGATGATGGAGCATTCTTGGTTGGCGCTGTGAATACTGTGGTGAACGATAATGGCAAGCTTATCGGTTATAATACAGATGTAGACGGAGTAATATCCGCATTAGAAACGAAAATAGATTCTTTAAGAGGCTTGAAAGCCTTACTTATGGGGGCTGGTGGAGCCGCTAGAGCATGCATAGTCGCTTTGGTCTCGAAGGGCTGTAAAGAGATTATCGTATTGAATCGTACTCTTGGCAATGCTAGATCGATGATGGAGGAATTGAGCAGGAAACTCGAGATGAAATACAGAGTGGATGAGCTTGGCATGGAACCTTTGAAAAGAGCCGTAGGCTCTATCGATCTTCTTATAAATACAACACCAGTGGGCACTCACCCGGATTTAGATGAGAGCTTCATTCCTCAAGAACTGTTCAAGAAAGATATGGTAGTCTTTGATTTGGTCTACTATCCTAAGAAGACAAAGTTGATCAGAGACGCAGAAAAGATAGGTGCCAAGATAATCCCAGGATATGAGATGTTTGTAGGACAGGGAGCAGCCTCTTTCAAGCTCTGGACAAAGAGCGACGCTCCTATTGACATAATGAGGGGAGCGGTTCTTAAAGCTCTCGGGTGATCTTATGAAAGGAAAGGGAATAGCTTTTGGAGCTATATCTATAGTAAATGCCATTGCTACTGGTAAAGGCGCTGCCCTTGGGATTCAGTTGAGGACAGAAGCTACTGTGGAACTGATTGAAGATTCAGATAGAATAGATGTAAAGATCATGGGGAGTAATGACGAAGAAGACAAAGTCCTAGCTAAGTACGCCATAAGAGAGGTTTTGGCCAATTTGGGATATAGAGGCTATGGAGCAAAGGTTACTACAGAGTCTGATATACCAATTGGAAAAGGTCTTAAGAGTTCGAGCGTAGCTTCAAATGCAATAGTCTTGGCAACGATAGCTGCTTTGAAGATGGATTTGGAAGATTTGGAGATAGTCAATCTAGGAGTAGATGCTTCTATAAAAGCTGGTGTAACTATAACTGGGGCGTTTGATGACGCTTGTGCATCTTTCTTTGGAGGTCTAGTTGTGACCGATAACACAAAAAGAATATTGGAAAAAAAAGAAACTCTGAAAGAAGATTACCATGTGGTCATATACGCCCCGCCTGAGAAATCTTATACAAGGGACATTGATAGAACAAAGCTTCAGAAGTTTGAATCTATTTTTAGGGAAGCCTATTCGTTGGTTATGAAAGGACAGTACTGGGAAGCCATCGTTCTAAACGGTCTAACCTGTTCTATTGCGTTAGGCTACAGCACAAGACCTATGCTAAGTGCTCTATTGGCTGGGGCTATAGGTTCGGGCCTTTCAGGAAAAGGACCCGCCATGGCTGCGATCTGCCATCATGATAGAATCGATGATATAGCCTCAGCTTGGGCTGATTTGCCAGGAGAAATCGTATACACAAAGATAAACTATGAAAAGGCAAGATCGGTGATATTGGATTGACGAGCGTAAAGGTATTCAAAAGCGATCTTCAGGGCAAAGTGAAAGCTCCTCCAAGCAAGAGCTATACCCATAGAGCAGTAGTCCTATCAAGCCTTGCTTCCGGAAAATCTCGAGTCAACAATCCACTTCTGGCAAGGGATACGATTGCCACGATAAAGGCATGCCAAGCCTTGGGCTCATCGATAGATGAAAAAGAAGATATTCTTAATGTTGAAGGAAATCCGAGTCTTAAAACCCCTGAGGACATAATAAATGTAGAGAATTCAGGGACTAGCATGCGCCTTATAACGGCGATCTCATCTCTAGCACCGGAGGGTTATTCTATAATTACCGGTGATGCTAGCATCAGGTCTCGACCCATGCAACCCTTGCTTTCAGCTTTGTGGAGCTTAGGAGTTGAGTGCTATTCATCTCGCCAAAACGGCTTGCCACCGATTCTAGTAAAAGGTGGCGGAATAGAAGGAGGAGAAACTGAGATAAAAGGGGACATTTCGTCTCAGTTTATATCTGCTCTCTTGGTTGCAGCTCCTAAAGCAAGGAAAAGGACATCGATAAGGGTTTATGGCAAGACTGTGTCCAGGCCTTACATAGACGCAACTCTGAGTGCGATGAGAATTTTTGGAGGAAATGTAACCCACAAAAACTATAGAGATTATGATATTCCACCGAACCAAGATTACCATTCAGTAGATTTTGACGTGCCAGGAGATTTTAGTTCGGCATCTTTGTTGATAGCGTCTGCATTGCTAGCTGGAAAAAGTGTTAGAATAGAGAACTTGAACTTCTCTCTTCCCCAGGCAGACATGCGCATCATAGATATTCTAGAGAGGATAGAAGCCGATTTTAGTGTTGATAAAGCAAAAGGTGAAATAAGTCTATCGCGAGGCAAGATTTTGAAGGGAGGGGAATTTGACTTGTCGGACTCTCCCGACCTATTGCCCGTTCTGTCAATAATAGCTCTAAGGGCACGTCCAAAGACAATTATTAAAGGCGTTGAGCATGCTAGGTTTAAGGAAACAGATAGAATATCGATACTCGCGAAAGAACTAAAGAAATTCGGTGCCAATGTTCAAGAGTTGCAGGATGGTATAGTAGTTGAGTACTGCGAAGAAATGAAGGGTTGTTCATTAGACGCGCATGGGGATCACAGGCTTTTTATGGCTTTTTTTGCGGCTGCCATGGCTTCGTCTGAGCCTTGTATCATAGAAGGTCTTGAATCGGTGGATGTGTCTTATCCAGATTTCATCAAGGATATAAAATCGCTAGGAGCAACCATGGAAGGAGTATAAATGACAGGAAATGTTCTAGGCGAGAGGTTCTTAGTATTAAGCTTTGGAGAAAGTCATGGTAGATGTGTAGGAGTAGTAATAGATGGTTGCCCTGCAGGTTTGCCTCTGAGCGAGGATGACCTTCAGCACGACCTCGATTTGAGAAGACCTGGCTCATCTACGGTAACGAGCAAGAGGGTTGAAGAGGATCGAGCAGAATTTCTTTCAGGGGTTTTCAATGGATACACCACAGGCGGTCCTATCTGCACTCTGATATGGAATAAGGATGTAGACTCAAAGCCTTACGAGCAGATAAGAAAAACTCCAAGACCGGGGCATGCAGATCTTACAGCCTTCTGGAAGTATGGAGGCTTTGGTGATTGGCGGGGAGGGGGGCGTTTCTCGGGCAGAATAACGGCTACCTTCGTCATGGCAGGGTCCATTGCCAAGAAGCTTATACATTATACTCTTGGCACGGAAGTTCTCGCGTATTCCACTGAAATAGGGGGCATCAAAGCAAGAGAAGTGTCTGATGACGAAATCAAGAGGCTTAGGTATTCTAACGAAGTAAGGTGTCCAGACTTGGAGGCAGCAAGAAAGATGAAGATGAAGATAGTGGATGAGGAATCAAAAGGAGATAGCGTAGGAGGCATAGTTGAGTGCAGAATCACAAAGGTTCCTATAGGCTTAGGGGAGCCTGTCTTCTCTTCTCTTGAATCCGATCTGAGTAAAGCTTTGTTCTCCATACCGGCTGTGAAAGGCATCGAATTTGGCATTGGTTTTGAGGCTTCAAGGCTAAAAGGATCAGAATCTAACGACCCTTTTTCCGTAAAGGAAGGAAGGGTAATCACATCTACAAACAGAGCCGGTGGAATCCTTGGTGGAATTTCCAATGGCATGCCCATAGTGCTAAGACTGGCCTTTAAGCCTACATCATCGATAAGAAAACCACAAAAGACAATTCATCTCGACACTTTGAAAGAAGTCGATTTGACTGTAACTGGGCGCCATGACCCGTGCATAGTTCCAAGAGCCGTTCCCGTTGTTGAAGGTA